>NZ_DAHVHV010000062.1:0-9610 GCF_027317285.1 Ferrovum sp.
CCAGGCGACAGGGAACGTGCAGGTGAACGCCGGCTCGGGGGCCAACAACTACGGACCAACCACCACCCCCACGGGCAACCTCGGCCTCGGCGGCAACGGCAACTTTGGCACCCCCGGTAACCCCGGGCTCTTCCAGTTCCCGGGCCTGGTGTACCTGCAGGCGGGTAGCGGGACGACGAACAGCCTGACGGTGGGCAGCTCAACGGCGCCGGTGGTCATCGCCAACGCTTTCAGTAACGCCGCCCAATTCGGCCGGGCCGGGGTCTTCCTGATCGCGCCGACCATCAACTACAACTACGACCCGACCACTAACACTGCCAACACCGCCGCGCAGGTGCTCTACACCAACGGCAACGCCGGTGTGGTATTCGCCGCGCCGGACAACGGCCTGGGCTTCCCCAATGCCATCATCAACGGGGCCCTGTCGTCCACAACGAATCTGATGCCGCAGATCGACTTCCTGCAGTCGGTGACGTCGACGAGCACCTATCCCTATGGCCTGGAGCTGGTGCCCACGGACACCTTCACCAACGCCAACGGTAATCAGCAGCAGATGCAGACCTTCCTGAATCTGTACTAGAGGCGGGGAAATGGATCTACTCATTGAAATATTTGCGACTCGCCCCTTCATAGGGGAGCATCTATGTCATTTAAAAAACAAAATCCACTGTTAAAGACCATCGGGATTAGGATGGATGAGAAAACATGGGATAAATACCGGAGTTTTTCTGATGCTCAAAAAGAGAACATATTGACAACGACTAGATCATTCTTAAGAGAGATGATTACTGCGAACGATAATGCATGTTCTTCTGGCGAAGGGGCGGTTCCACGCGAATAGCAGTATTCATCTATCTACGAGCATGTGGTGACTTCATCCTCTGAAGTCTTGAACGGGCGGGCCGACACCCCGCCCGTTTTTTATAAGGGTCAATCCTTGTCTGCAAACCGAACCTTTTTGAGAGGCCTCTCATTCTGAGAACCAATCCCCTGCCTTTGCTGGCTTCCGCGTTCTCATGAACCGCTCTCGTTTTGGCATAGGCTATCGGCACGGCTTTCGAGAAGGTGCGCCACGATTCCGATTCGCCGGATAAACCCCTCGTTCCGTCCCCGCAAGCGGGGACCCCTCGCTCTCGGGGCGCGCCGGTGCGCGTCCGGCTCGATGTCAGCCGTGCCGGACATGCGCTGTTTTTTTCACCAAGGTGGTGCTGCGTCAATGCCCGTGCCGGGCTTCGCCCGTGACGCATTGCTATTCCACTTTGGATTTCCGTACTGCCCTCTGCCTCACCTTTCCACCCAGGATCTCCGTCAGCGGCTGGCCCAGACTGGGTAGCCTGCGCAGATAGCCAATCCTTTCTGGAACGGCGGGCATCGCTTCTCCTTCTGCACGGCTGCGTTTCCACTCTCGAACCAGGAGCGTCCGAACCTTCTTGACCTGGTCGCGCACCCCCGAAAACCCTGGCGCCCGCCATACCCCGTCTATCAACTCCTGCAACTCTCGATCCCGCTTCTGCCGGATCAACAGGATCACCCTCTCCCGTAACTCCCGCTCGGCATCCGGCGGCATCCGCCACGTCCATACGGCATGGTCTGCGCCAGACTTGGTGGTACGGACCAGCTCGTACCCCTGGAAAAAAATCCGGTCTCGATGCGCGTTTCGCCACTTCTCCCGGCCGGCTTCGGAGGACATTTCGCCTTCGGTCCTCAGGAGCCACCAGTGGATCACATCCGGCTCGCGGTCCTGGCGTAGCAGAATGAGTCGGAAAACCGCCTTGCCAGACTTCCGGGCGGCTCTGGTTCGCACCGGAGACCAGGACAGGTCGTACCGCGCGGACTGCTTTTCGCAAAAGGTGGAGATCTTCGACTGCGGCAGGCTGCCGGTCACATACCAGCGATAACCACCCCGCACCGCGTCCCCGAGCCGTTGCAGGGCAACCGTCTTTTTGATAAAAACAAAGGGCACATACTGATCTGTCATACACCAAATAATAAGCTAATATCTGCACAATGCAATCTTCTACAAATTAAGATTCCATATACAGGCAAACCGGAGCTATACTGATAGGGCCATGGGGCTGCCTCCCCCGTTTTAGGGGGCCGCCAGCCCCCCGGTGTTTCGCTTGCTCCCGGATGGGAGCGCAGGCTGGCCCGCCAGGCCAACCTAGTGTGGTGAAGCCGGATGCTCATAATTGTGCTCGTCCGGCTACGCTGAGGGCTGATGGTGAAACTCCATCTTCCACTCAATCCAATCCATCTCGCGGCTCAGAAAGACCGCTTGATCAGGATTGGGCGACAGGAACACGGGCACCCCAGCAATGGGTGTGTACCTGCTGGCCGCGAAGACAAACAAAGGGACGAGCCGCAAGGCGCGTGACTTTGCCCCGCAGGTGGGTTTCGCAACGCCGAAAGGCGTTGACTTCATGATGGCCGCGAGGCCGATCCGTCCGCAAGGTCAGGATTCAGGATGGAGGGCACCGCGCGAAAGTGCGGGTCGATGATAGCTCAAGCCTGTAAGTGCAACCCCTCGAGGGAGCATCGGGGACCGGGAAACCGGCGCAGTCCTGAAATCCCGCAAGGGAGATCGCCGCTGATTTTCGGAGGCGTTGAAGGTTGAATCATGGTAGGGGAGGCTTTTTGGAATCTTTTCCCCCCGAAACCCCGCACTCGCGGGGGTAGGCCCTCAGGGCTATGTGATCAACTGGAGCCGACGGCTAGGAACTGTGAGTAGCGGAAGCGCCCGACACTCGCGCATGCGAGAAGGGCTTCCAGATAAACCTGGGATGAACTGACTGCCCATGACCCGCTCGGCAAGCGGATAGGCAAAAGTTCGGGAGATCGGGCAAGTAGGAGTCTGTGAACGGCTGACGAATACGGTACGCGAAACAGATCCGATGACGAATCGGGTACGAAAGCCTGAACCACACGCAACAAGCGATTAAGGAGCTGGCCGCTCCAACACCTAAAAAATGGCAAAAGGCGCACTCGGCAGTGCGTATCTGTCCTCCAGGCTTGGCCGCCAGGAGGGCACGGATGGGTGGCACCATCCGAAAAATGCTACACCGATCATAAAAGGATCGGCGGCCCGCTTGCACTTCCAACATGGAAGCGTAACGGAACATCCACTCGACCGTTCCGCTGGTCAAAGGCGGCGTGCGTCAGCAACGATTCGCTGAAAGTGCTTGAGTCCGGTTCGGACAGAGCAAACCCAACCCCGCCAGGCGTAAGCCTGGTCGCCGGTGGTACGGCTTGGGGGGGCACGGCGGTGCTGAAACGGGTGACCTTGCGCAGCCACGCAACACGACGCGAGCAATCGCAGCCCTTCGGGGCAGACGGGCAATAGCCCAAATGTGGTAAACGGCCATCGGGCCGTCTGGTTGGAACGCGGTAAACAAAGCCTTCGGGCTGCTGATGTGAAGCCGGGTAACCGACTGATGTAAAAACGGCGCAAGCCGTGATGAAGTATGGCGCAAGCCATGAGGCCATAGGCCTTTGATCCACCCCGAAACCCCAGGGTTTCAGCCCCCCTCCAAGCAATTCGGCAGGGGGGTTCTTTTATGCCTGTTAGGGGTCATTTCTTGAGTTGAGCGAAGGCCTGCAGAGCCACTTCACGGGCCAGCGCATGATCGACCATGGGGAAGGGATAGTCCCGCCCGAGGACGATGCCGGCACGGGCCAGCGCCAGTTCGCCGGCATTGGCGGGGTCATGGATATCGGTGTCATCAAGAGCACCCAGTTCCGGTAGCCAGCGCCGCAGATAAACCCCGTTGGGATCGAATTTTCGCGATTGCAGCACGGGGTTGAATATCCGGAAGTAAGGCGCGGCATCGGCACCGCAACCGGCTACCCACTGCCAGGAGACGCTGTTATTGGCGAGATCCGCATCCACCAAGGTATCCCGGAACCAGGCGGCGCCTTCTTGCCAGGGGATCCTCAAATCCTTGACCAGAAAGCTCGCCGTGAGCATTCGCACCCGATTGTGCATCCAGCCGGTTTGCCAGAGTTCGCGCATGCCGGCGTCGATCAGCGGATAGCCGGTTCGTCCCCGCTGCCAGGCGCCCAGTGCCCCGCGATCCTCGCGCCAGGGAAAGCGCGCGAATTCCGGGCGCAGTGGAGTATGGGGCAAATCCGGAAAGTGATAGAGCAGATGCCAGGAAAACTCCCGCCAGCCCAGTTCCCGCAGAAAGGCGTCGGCGCTTATGGCTAATTGCGGATGTCGTGACGCCGTCTCCCGCATCTGTTGCCAGATTTGTCGAGGACTCAGTTCGCCATGAGCGAGGTGCGGCGAGAGCCGGGAGACGCAGTGACGGGCCGGTTCATTGCGGCCGCCGTCGTAGCAGTAAAGTCCGGTTTCCAGAAAGTCGCGAAAACGCCGCCAGGCACCCTTCTCGCCGGGCTCCCATGCGGTAGCGAGCCCGGCGGACCAATCTGGTTTTCGTGGCCGCCAGGCCAAGCTGTCCAGGTTGTCGCTGCTCGGAATGGAGAACGGAGCCTGCAAGTGCTCCGGAATGGGCAGCGGCTCGACCACTTGGCCCCGCGCCAGAAAGGCTTTCCAGAAGGGAGTGAAGACCCGGTACGGACGATCGCCCCGCAGGAGTTCCCAGGGTTCGGCCAAAAGATCGCCAGGAAAGGAACGGGCCCCCACACCATCGGCTAGAAGAGCGGCCTTGAGGGCACGATCCCGCGCCATACCGGAAGGATCATAACGGCGATTCCAGAACACGGCACTGGCGCCGCTCTGGACGACCATCTCCCGCACCGTTGCCAAGAGATCGCCGCGGCGCAGGATCAAGGGTAACCCGCGTTCCGTGAGAGCCGTAGAAAACGCAGCGAGACTTCGGTCGTGCCACCAGCGCCAAGCAGCACCGTGTTCATCCAGGGGTTCGGGGATGAACACAGGCAACACCGGCCCCCGTTGGGCTCCAGCCCAAAGGGCGGGATGATCGGCCAGGCGCAGATCCTGACGAAAAAGGACGATGGTAGGTGTGGTTTTCAATCGCTGAACCGAACTAGCGCTGCCATTAGACGGTGCCTTTATCTGTAACGGATACATGGCGCGCTACAGGTCTTCCTATAGGCGATTCATGGGTCTCCAAGTCATCCGCACTGGCCGCTTACAGCGCGTGACCTGCGGACAAAATATGTACTGGCCATATAGCTAATCCACCAGACATAGTCGTTTCCCTATGTCACGGATCATCTGCTTCTGCGCGACGGTCAGTTCGCTATGGTGCCGGTAGGAAACCCGAACGCTGTTGAGAAACTGAATCTCCCAGGTGCTGAGAAACTCCCGCTTGTGCTCCAGCGCCCTATCCACCACCAGTAATGCCCGATCGGACGACGATATCATGGCTCCAATCCGATCTCGGACATCGCTTTCCGGACATAGACCGAAAACCACCGGGCGGCCTCCTCCGGGGTGGCCATCGGCTCTTCCCCATGCAAATAGGTGACCAGTCCCCGCTCCATATTGTCGGCCACCCGATCTGTAGCGTCGCGGATGCTTTGGGCGGTGATCGTCTTTCCGGTCTGTACGGGTCGCTTGAGAAAACGGAAAAAATCGTACGTTAAGCTGAACCGGCGCCTTTCTGGTGATGTCTGGCGAGTAGGCGAGCCACGGTAGAGGGATGTATCCGGAATAGCCGGGCAGCATCGGCTGCAGTTTTCTGGCCTGACGTGACCAACGTAATGATCTCTTTTTGCTGTGGCAAACTCAGCTTGGGCCTGCGACCACCGACACGTCCTTCTTTTCTGGCCGCATCCAGTCCGCTTTTCGTCCGTTCCCGCAACATCGCCCGCTCAAATTCGGCGAACGACCCTACAATCTGCATCATCATCCGTCCGGCGGAGCTGGTGGTATCAATCGCTTCCGTGAGACTTTGAAAATTTGCTTCGGCTTGTTCGATCTTCTCCAGCGTTAGTAACAGATCTTTCAACGAACGCGACAAGCGATCCAGCTTCCAGACCACAACCACATCGCCCTTGCGCAGATGACCCAAGAGATGATGCAGCTCCGGGCGATCCCAGCGACCACCAGAGGCTTTTTCCTCGAAGATCTTTTCACATCCGGCGCTCTTCAGTGCCAAGCGTTGAGACTGGGCGTCTTGGTCCATGGTAGAAACACGGGCATAACCAATGCGCATGATTGCGATTTCCTGTTGCCATTAGGCGTAATTGTGCAATATATTTTTGCACTGCGCAAAGCCTGATCGTGCCGGTGCATCGTCATAGGTGCACAAACGAACGTTTGTGCTGCCACGCATTTCAGGAGTCACCGATGCCTCGACGTTCCACCCTCTCAGCAGCCGAACGGGCCAGCCTCTTGGCGATTCCTGATACAGGTGACGAATGGATCCGGCACTACACATTCAGCGAGTCCGATTTATCGCTGATCCAACAGCGACGCGGGGACGCAAATCGTTTGGGCATGGCTATCCAGCTATGCCTTCTGCGTTTCCCTGGGCAAGGGTTGCTGACTGATACCATGGTGTCGGCATCCCTTCTGGAATGGGTTGGACGTCAATTGCGTATGGATTCGCGTTGCTGGCCCCAATACGCTGAACGAGAGGAAACCAGGCGCGAGCACCTGCTCGATTTGCGCACCTATCTGGGACTGAAGCCGTTTAGCTTGGCGCACTACCGGCAAGTTGTGCATGACACAATGGATTTGGCTGTTCAGACGGATAAAGGCGTCGTACTGGCATTACATGTTCTGGAAACGCTCCGCCAGCGACGCATTATCATCCCAGCAATGGAGGTCATCGACCGCATCTGTGCTGAGTCGATCACCCGGGCCAACCGGCGGATCTATGCGGCCCTGACGGATGCGCTGTCGGCCGACCATCGCCAACGACTGGAGGCGCTCCTCAAGCGCAAGGATGGTAGCCAGAAGACTGTGCTGGCCTGGCTGCGGGAGGCACCGGCCAAGCCGAACTCGCGGCACATGCGCCGGCACATTGAACGTTTGCAGGCCCTACAGGCGATAGATTTGCCCGCCGGCATGGAGCTTCTAGTTCACCAGAATCGCCTGCTCAAGCTGGCCCGTGAGGGCGGCCAAATGACGCCAGCGGATCTCGCCAAGTTCGAGACCCAGCGCCGCTATGCGACCCTGGCGGCACTAGTCATCGAGGCCACCGCCACGGTAACTGATGAGATCATCGACCTGCACGACCGTATCCTGGGGAAGCTGTTCAACGCGGCCAAACAGAAACATCAGGAACAGTTCCAGCGTTCGGGAAAGGCCATCAACGACAAAGTCCGCCTGTATGGGCGGATCGGAGATGCCTTGCTGGAAGCCCGCAAGAGCGGTGCGGATCCCTTTGCCGCCATTGAATCGGTCATCCCTTGGGAGGCCTTCATCGCCAGCGTCACTGAAGCCAAAGATCTCGCCCGACCCGCCGATTTTGATTTCCTCCACCACATCGGCGACAGCTACACCACCGTCCGTCTTTATGCCGCACCTTTTCTGGCTGTCCTCAAGTTGCGGGCGGCACCTGCGGCCCAGGACCTGCTCAATGCCATCGAGGTGATCCGCGACCTGTATGACAGCAATGCCCGCAAGATGCCCGCTGGTGCCCCGACCCGATTCATCAAGCCGCGCTGGAAAAAGCTGGTGGTCACCGGAGACGGCATCGACCGGCGCTACTACGAGCTGTGCGCCCTGTCAGAGCTCAAGAACGCCCTGCGCTCCGGCGATATCTGGGTGCAGGGCTCGCGCCAGTTCAAGGACTTCGACACGTACCTGATCCCCGCCGGGCGGTTCGACGATCTCACTCAGGCCGGCGCCCTGCCGCTGGCGGTGAACACCGACTGTGAGACTTATTTGCAGGAGCGCATCGCGCTGTTGGAACAGCAGCTCGCCAGTGCCAGTCAGCTGGCGGCCGCCGATGACCTGCCGGATGCCCTCATCACGGACTCCGGCCTGAAAATCACCCCGCTGGATGCGGTCGCTCCGGACGCGGCGCAAGTGCTGATCGACCAGACGGCGGCGCTGCTGCCGCACATCAAAATCACCGATCTACTGATGGAAGTGGACGCCTGGACCGGATTCACCCGCCACTTCACGCACCTCAAGAGTGGCGATGAGGCCAAGGACAAGACCCTGCTGTTGACGGCGATACTTGCCGACGGCATCAATCTGGGATTGAGCAAAATGGCAGAATCGAGCCCCGGTATGACCTATGCCAAGCTGTCCTGGCTGCAGGCCTGGCACATCCGCGACGAGACCTACTCGGTGGCTCTGGCCGAACTGGTCAACGCGCAGCTGCGCAATCCGTTCGCCGCGCACTGGGGAGATGGTAGTACCTCGTCATCGGATGGTCAGCGCTTCCGCGCCGGCGGCAAGGCCGAGAGTACCGGGCACGTCAATCCGAAGTATGGGGCGGAGCCCGGGCGGCTGGTCTACACCCACATCTCCGACCAATACGCGCCGTTCAGCAGCAAGCTGGTCAACGTCGGCGTGCGCGATTCGACCTATGTGCTCGATGGGTTGCTGTACCACGAGTCGGATCTGCGGATCGAAGAGCACTACACGGACACAGCCGGCTTCACGGATCACGTTTTCGCGCTGACACATCTCCTGGGCTTTCGTTTTGCACCGCGGATCCGGGATCTGGGGGAAACCAAACTGTTTCTGCCCAAGGACGGTCCCGGATATGACGCCCTCAAGCCGATGATCGGTGGCAACCTGAATCTCCAGCTCATACGCACCCATTGGGCAGACATCCTGCGCCTGGCGACATCCATCAAGCAGGGGACGGTGACTGCCTCTCTCATGCTCAGGAAGCTCGGCAGCTATCCGCGTCAAAACGGTCTGGCGGTGGCCCTGCGCGAGGTGGGGCGCATCGAGCGCACGCTGTTCATCCTCGACTGGCTGCAAAGCGTGGAGCTGCGCCGACGGGTGCAGGCGGGACTGAACAAGGGTGAGGCACGCAATGCGCTGGCCCGGGCGGTGTTCTTCAACCGGCTGGGGGAGATCCGGGATCGGGGCTTTGAACAGCAGCGCTACCGGGCCAGCGGCCTGAATCTGGTGACGGCGGCTGTCGTGCTGTGGAATACCGTGTACCTGGAGCGGGCAGTCAGCGCCCTGCAGGAGCATGGGCAAATGGTCAACGAAACGCTGCTGCAGTACCTGTCTCCCCTGGGTTGGGAACACATCAATCTGACGGGGGATTACCTGTGGCGGCGTAGCGCCAAGCTCAAGCAGGGTAAATATCGGCCGCTGCGGCCCTTCGCAGGAGCTTAACGTACGATTTTTTCCGTTTTCTCAAGGGACCCCCTCTTGGCCTGGTCTGTGAAGCGCTGGGCGCGGTCATCTTGATCCGCTTTCCGCTGAGCATCGGCCCGGCGCTGCTCTTCGGCTTTGCCCTCATCCAGACGGCCATCGCGCCCGGCGTCCAGGCGCGCGCGGGCCTTATCCTGTATGTCCTCCCACTCTTTTTGCATGCGCTGGGCGGCCTCCTGACGGATTTCGTTCAGTTTTTCCTGTTCGATTCTGATGCGGTCTGCTGCTGCACTCATGATCTGTACTCCTTTTCAAAAATGGCACCGCTTGGTTTGTCCCGCGCCCACGCCCCCCTTTTTTGGAGAGCGCCGAAGGCGCAGAGATAAGGCT
>NZ_DAHVHV010000063.1:0-8868 GCF_027317285.1 Ferrovum sp.
CATCGGCTTCATCCTCTTGGTAAAGTACAAAAAATCCCTTTCGGGGTGAGGATGAATTATGATGCTCAATCAACTTGCCGGGGGCATTCTCCGCGATAGCGGCTTAGTTCAACCCACCTTTAACGCCGCGAATTAATTTCTTTAACTATCGAAGGCCGGGGGGACGGGTGGTCACAGGTTCAGGTGGGCCATGATGATTTTTGCAAACGCTGAAAAGTCCTCAAGATGATACTTCACGATGCTGTGCACAATATGCCAGTTGATACTTTCGTAACTGTGAACCGCAATATTACGGAAACCCACCGCTTTTTTGAGGCGACTGGACAACTCCGTACCCAGTATGCCTCCCTGTGCCAGCAAATCAAAGGTTTGTCCCATGGTGTCAGGAGGCGGCACTTCCAGGTCGGCAACCAGATGCGCGCCGATATCCACGCAAATCTGCACGGCTCGGCTCAAGTTGAGTGAGACGATATCCTGAAGATCGAGATCAGCGGCCAATACCGCGGCCTCAGCCGGGCATTTCAATTCGATACGCCGTAAACAGCGGCGCAGAGACTCCAGTTTTTGCTCGATTACTTCCCGATCCATGCCTTCCGCCTTTCTGCCAGCAATCTGGTTCGAATCGGCATGAAATCGGCCTGATCAAATACATGGCGGGAAATCAATTCCCCATACAGCGTATTGCTGCCCATTATTTTTCTGCCATGGCGCAACACTTGCCCACGCAGAAGCACCGATATCGCACGAAGATCCACCAAGTCAACGGGACGCCCAGTTTGCACTGACAACGCGTTCACCAGATCGATCTTTTCTTTGACCGTCAGCAAGTGATCCGCCTCCACTGCAATATCCAGATCACTGTCCGTACGCGCATACCCTGACGCCAGGGATCCAAACAGAATCGCTTGCCTGATTTGGGGAAAGCCAGCCAATACCTCTCGGAGCAATCTATCCAAGACAGATCTTCCTTCTCCCTCCCGCATGAGCAACTCCTGTTTCGCTTGTTTTTTTGCAGTATCTGGCTCTGTTCACGGTTCAAACTATACTGTATTTTGAAGGCATACGGGCAGATGGGTTAAGCCGGGGCTTTCTCTTCTTCCTGACGGACCCGCGCCAGCCACAGATACATGGCTGGAACCACGAACAAGGTGAACAGGGTGCCGATGGACAGCCCCGAGAAAATCACCAACCCCATGGCACGGCGCCCTGCGGCGCCCGCCCCTCCGGCCAGCACCAGGGGCAGGACACCCAGAACCATGGCAGCCGTCGTCATCAGAATGGGACGCATCCGAATGCCGGCTGCTTCCACGATCGCCTCCCGTTTGGTACGTCCGTCCCGCTGCAATTCATTGGCAAACTGGACGATCAGGATCCCGTGTTTGCTGATCAACCCCATCAGGGTCACCAGGCCGACCTGGGTATAGATATTGAGACTGGATCCCCCGAGGTTGATCAGGAGCAAGGCGCCAAACAGGGCCATGGGAATCGAGATCAAAATGATGAGCGGATCACGAAAACTTTCAAACAGGGCAGCCAGGACCAGAAAGACCATGAGCACGGCAAACATCAGGGTCACGGCAAAACTCCCCGACTCGCTCATGAACTGTCGGGAAGCCCCGGAATAATCCACGTTGAAACCGCTGGGCGCCACCTCCTGAAGCGTTTTGTTCAGGAAGGCCAGAACCTCTCCCTGCGATACCAGCGGGGTGGTCACCCCGCCAATGGTCGTGGCATTGAGTTGCTGAAAGTGACTGACCGTTTCCGGTACCACGAGTTGACGCAAATGTCCCAGCGTTGCCGCCGAAAACAGCCGCCCATCGGGCGTACGGAAATAGTAGGCGGGAACCTGGGCGGGATTGAGACGATCCGTTTGTCGAACCTGTGGAATGACCCGGTAGGAACGCCCATCCATGGAAAAATAATTGACGTAATTCCCCGACAGTGCGCCGCTGAGGGTGTCGCCCACCTGCTGTTGGGTAAGTCCCAGCGTCGCAGTCAGATCACGGTCCACGATAAACCGGGATTGGGGTTTGTCCAGTTTGAGGTCCGCATCCACGAAGAAGAACATCCCGCTTTGGCGTGCGCGGTCCACGACCTTTTGCGCCACTTCATCCAGGCGTTCAAAGGATTCGGTGGTCGTGATCACGAACTGTACGGGGAGCCCCTGGGTCCCCGGTAATGGGGGGAACTGGAAGGCCGCTACCCGGACGCCGGGCACCTGGCCCCAACGCATCTGCAATTCCTTTTGTAACACTTCAGCACTGCGTTTGCGTTCATCCCAGGGTTTGAACACCACGCCACCAAGACCCTGATTGAGCACCGGCGCCCCCGTGATCTGAAACATCTGGGCATATTCGGGCTCGGCTTTGGCAATTTTCTGGATCGCCTGCGCATTCCGTTGCATTTCATCCGCCGTCACATTGGCCGGACCGATCATGGAGTAAAGCACGATCCCCTGATCCTCCTGGGGGGCCAATTCACGCGCCGAGGTCATGAACAGGAACACCGTCACGCCCAGAAACAGGAAACCCATCACGATCATGACGCCATGAGTTTCCAGCACACTGGAGAGAACACGGCGGTAACCTTCGTGCAACCGCTCCATCCCCTGCTCCAGACGAGCCATGAAACCGGTGGACGAAGAGTTCTGTTTGAGAAAATACGCGCACATCACAGGGGACAGGGTCAACGCCACCACCCCGGAGACGGTCACCGCGCCCGCCAGCGTAAAGGCAAATTCCGTAAACAGGGCACCCGTCAACCCTCCCTGGAAACCAATGGGGACATAGACGGCCACCAGCACCACGGTCATGGCCAGAATCGGACCAGCCAGTTCCCGCGCCGCCAGAAAGGCCGCTTCCCGGGCATTCTTGCCCGCGCGCTGATGTCGTTCCACATTCTCCACCACGATGATGGCATCATCCACCACCAATCCGATGGCCAGCACCAACGCCAGAAGGGTCAGCAGGTTGATGGAATACCCCAGCATGAGCATGATCAGAAACGTGCCCACCAGGGACAGGGGCAAGGTCACCAGAGGAATCACCACGGCACGGGCGCGCCCGAGGAACAGAAAAATCACCGCCGTGACGATGACCAGCGCTTCCAGCAGGGTCTTGGCCACTTCGTGAATGGCCGAAGTAATGTATTCGGTGGAGTCATAGACGATCTTGCCGGTCAATCCCGTGGGCAATTTGGACTGCAGGGCGGGGAAGGCTTTGCGCACCCGTTCGGCCACTTCCAGCACATTGGCATTGGGGGCCACCTTGATCCCGATGAAAACCGACTTCTGTCCATCAAAGGCCACATTGAAGTCGTAATTATCCGAACCCAGCGTCACATCCGCCACATCCTCGAGGCGTACGAGACCGAGACCCGACTGCTTGACCACCAGATGTTTGAATTCCTCCACCGAATGAAGGTCCGTCCCTGCCGTCAGGTCCACGGTGACGGCCTGACCTTTCGTGGCCCCTGCCGAAGTCAGATAGTTATTGGCAGCCAGCGCCGCATTCACGTCGGCAGCCGTCACCCCGTTGGCGGCCATGCGGTTCTGATCCAGCCAGGCCCGCAGGGCAAAATTGCGCGCGCCCAGCAATTCAGCGGTTTGCACTCCCTCCACGGAATCCAGGGTAGGTTTGACTTCACGCAACAGAAAGTCGGTTACATTGCTGGTGGGCAAGGTTGTGCTGTAAAACCCCATGTACATGGCGTCCACCGTTTGCCCCACCTGAACGGACAAGACGGGCTGCTGTGCTTCGGGAGGCAGTTGGTTGCGTACCGAGTTGACCTGGGTATTGATCTCCGTCAGGGCACGACTGGCATCGTAATTCAGACGCAAGGTGGCGGTGATGACCGAGGCTCCCATCAAACTGTTGGAAGAAAGGTAATCGATGCCCTGGGCCTGGGCGATGGCGGCTTCCAGGGGCTGGGTAATGAAGCCCGCAACGGTCTGGGCATCGGCCCCATAGTAACTGGTGGCAATGGTAACCACCGCATTCTGGGTCCGCGGATATTGGTTCACGGGCAAACCAAACAGTGCCCGCAACCCCAGCACCAGGATGATCAGGTTGACCACCGTGGCCAATACCGGTCGGCGCAAAAAGAGATCCGTAAAACGCATGGGGTCCCCTTACTGCTCTTGGGGGGTAGGCGCCGCCGCAAAGGGCGGCGCAGCAGCCGTGCTGATCGCAACGGACATGCCCGACTTGAGTTTCAATTGTCCGCTGGTGACCACTTCATCCCCAGCCCTGAGACCACTCAATACCGCGATCTGATCACCCCGGGTCGCCCCCGTGGTGATGAACGCCTGCTGGACTTTGGGCGGCGCCCCCCGAGGACCGCGCTGAATCACGAAAACGGTTGCCCCATAGGGATTGAAAGCAATCGCCGACTGAGGAAGCGTCAAACGCGGAGCGGCCTGGTCATAGTCCCAGATCACGTGGGCAAAGGTGCCGGGCAACAGGGGAACGGCAACGGGTTCGAGACGGGCTTCCACCTGCACGTTGCGGGTACTGGCGTCCACCTCGGGATTACGCGCCACCACCCTGGCCGCAAAAGTTTTTCCTGGCCAGGCTTCAAAGGACAGATGGACCCATTGTCCCACGGCGATCCGCCCCAGAAATTGCTGGGGCAGATTGAAATCCACCAGCAACTGGTGTACGGTCTGCAAGGAGGCAATTTTATCGCCGGGGTTGAGGTACTGTCCGGGATTGACCGTGGTAATCCCCATTTGTCCCGCGAAAGGGGCCGTGACCTTTTTCTTGACCAGCAGGGCCAGTGCCTGATCCCGCTGCGCCGTCCGGCTGGCCACCTCGGCGCGATCCATCTCCAGTTGTGCCTGACTGATGGCGTGCACCGCATATTGAGCCTCGTCCCGTTTCAGCGTCAAACGGGCCAGGTCCAGTCCTGCTTCCTGCGTCTGAACGGCCGCCCGTTCCGCATCATCCACCATTTCCACCAGAGTTTGTCCTGCCTGAACCTCATCCCCGGCCTTGAAAGCAACCCGACGCACCAGACCCGCCACTTCCACGCTGAGTTGCACCCCACGGGCCGCCCGCAGGGAACCGATGGTATCAAAGGAAGGTTGCCAATTCGTCCGTTGAACGACCTGGGCCGTCACCACCGGCGGGGGGTGGGCTGCGCCGCCCGCCAGATATTTTTGCATCATGGCGCGCTTGAATAGATTGAATCCCACCAGTCCGCCCACCAGCAGCGTCATCAGCGCGCCCATGAGGATCAGGCGTTTTTTCAGGGAAGGGGAAGATTGGTCCGTCATGAAATCACCGTGCCTCTGAAGGGGCGGATTGCCCCGATGAAGAAGAAGGGGAACCCGAGGTTGCCTGCGCCACGGCTGCGGGGTCGACTTCTCCCCCCAGAGCCAGATAAAAGGCAGCCGTATCGGCCAAACGGGTTCCCTGGGCCTGGGCAATCCCCATGCGGGCCTGGGCATCCTGAACGCGCGCCGCGAGCAGCGCAGGGTAACTGATGCCGCCCAACTGGTACTGTTGATCCGCCAGGCCCAAACTTTGCTGCCGTGCTTCCATGATCGACCGTTCAGCCTCCAGCGTGGCCGCATCATGGGTCAAGGCGCGCAAGACATCGGCCACGGAACGGAAGGCCTGAACCACGGTGTTGCGGTACTGCGCCGCCGCACTCTGGACTGCCGCTTCCGCTGCCCGTTTGGCTGCACTCAAGGCCCCCCCATGAAAAATCGGCTGAACCACTCCAGCCCCAAACGACCAAACCGATGAAGCGGGGCTGAACAGGGCGCCCGGACTCAACGCCATCGCCCCCATACTGCCCGTGAGGGTCAGATTGGGATAAGCCCCGGCGATGGTCACCCCCAGATTGGCGGTGGCCTGGTGCCATTGCGCTTCGCTGGCCCGGATATCCGGACGCTGGCGCAACAACGCCGAAGGAACGGCCTGAGGAAGAAATTGGGGCAGGTGCAGATCCTCCAGATGAAATTCGGGCAGGGGGTTCTGCGCCGGGTATTGCCCCAGATACGCCGCCAGTTGATGGCGGATCTGGTCCAGTTGCAACGCGAGGGCCTCGCGATTGGCACGGCTCTGGGCCAATTCGGCCTGAGGCTCTGCCACTTCATTGAGGGACAGGGCACCCATCCCCTGCCGTTGCCGCGTCAGGTCCAGCAATTCACCCTGCGCCTGGAGCAGCGCGTTGGTGGCATCGAGTTGGGCACGCAGACTGGCTTCCCGCACCACGGTGGTCACCACGTTGGCAATCAGGGTTTCCCGTGCCGCCTGCCACAGGTGGGCCTGCATTTCGTGTTGGGCTTGCAGGGCCTCGACCTGACGGCGGTTGCCCCCAAACACGTCCAGGGGATAGGACACGTTGACCGACGCATTGGTCAGATTGAACAGATAGGCCTGCCCTCCCGGCAAACCAAAGGCCGCCGTGGAGAAACGCTGGCGGGTTTGCGCCAACTGGGCATCGACGGTGGGCAGGGTCAGATTGTCCTGGATCGCGGTGGCGTTCTCCCCCGCCTGCACCAGAGTGGCACGCGCGGCTTCCACCGTGGGGTTTTGATCGAGGGCGATCTGTACCAGCCGATCGAGTTCCGCGCATCGGTAGGTTTTCCACCAATCCTGGCTTCCGGTCTGGCCCGCCACAAAGTGTTGGTCATCCGCCCCGACCACCGTCCCCTGAGCGGGTGAATCCGGCAACACGGGGACGCCCCTGGTCAAGGTGGGCGACTTGAAATCCGGGCCGACTGTCGTACATCCGGCCACCATCGCCAAAAGGAGTCCGCTCACCCAGACCGGTGCGCCCCATCCACGACGGACGTGGAAAAAAAGGGAGCCGAAAGGAACCGGTTCGTCTTGGCTGGAGCGATCGACACCCGACACTGGATTTACTCCAATTCTAAAACAGAAGTATTGTACGCATCCGTATCATTTAAAGCAAACCGCTCTCTGGCGGACTCCGGACTTCACGGTTTCATTGCCTAACTGCGGGATGCCCGCTTGCGATCATTCTCCAGCAGATGGCGTTTGCGAATACGCAGGGTTTGGGGCGTGATCTCCACCAATTCGTCATCGGCAATGAATTCGATGGCGGATTCCAGAGTCAGAACCACCGGC
This sequence comes from Ferrovum sp., assembly GCF_027317285.1. Classification (NCBI taxonomy): domain Bacteria; kingdom Pseudomonadati; phylum Pseudomonadota; class Betaproteobacteria; order Ferrovales; family Ferrovaceae; genus Ferrovum; species Ferrovum sp. Next base: position 7,101 of record NZ_DAHVHV010000063.1, read on the forward strand.
GACATCAGGACCACGGCTTCGTCCTTGCCTGCTGCCCGGATATTGGTCAATTGCTTGGTCTTCACCGGGTTGACCACCAGGTCATTGTCCCGGCTGTGAATCCCGATCACCATTCCCTCGTAGACACGGTCTCCCGGGACCACGAACATACGGCCCCGTTCCTGCAATTTCCACAGGGCATAAGCCACGGCCTCGCCCTGTTCCGCAGAAATCAGGACCCCGTTGCGACGCGCCGGGATTTCCGGTTTCATGGGGCCATAATCATCGAAGACGTGGCTCATCAGCCCGGTTCCCCGGGTCAGGGTCAGAAATTCGGACTGAAACCCGATCAGACCGCGCGCCGGGATGCGGTAGTCGAGGCGTACCCGTCCCTGACTGTCGGATTGCATGTCCTGCAAGTCACCCCGTCGCTCTCCCAGCGCCTGCATGACCGCTCCCTGATGGGCTTCTTCCACATCCAGCGTCAGCGCTTCAAAGGGTTCGCAGCGCACCCCATCGATCTCCTTCAACAGGACACGGGGACGGGACACCGCCAATTCGTAGCCTTCCCGACGCATGTTCTCGAGCAGGATGGTCAGATGCAACTCGCCTCGTCCAGACACCAGAAAAACGTCCGTATCGTCGGTTTCCTGGACACGCAGGGCCACGTTGCTGAGCAATTCACGCTCCAGCCGTTCGCGAACCTGGCGACTGGTGACGAACTTGCCTTCCTGACCGGCAAAGGGCGAGGTATTCACCTGGAAATTCATGGTCAAGGTCGGCTCATCCACCGCCAGCATCGGAAGCGCCTCGGGCTTGTCCACCTCGGTCAGGGTCACGCCGATCCCCAGATCCTCGATGCCCGTGACCAGAACGATGTCTCCGGCTTCCGCCGTTTCAAAGGGAACCCGTTCCAGCCCCTTGAACCCCAGGATCTGATTGACGCGTCCGCGCTTCAAAGGCGAGTCCGGGCCCCGCAATATGGCCACTTCCTGACCCGTGCGGATACGCCCACGGTGGACCCGTCCAATCCCGATCCGCCCGACGAAACTGGAATAATCCAGGGATACGATCTGCAATTGCAGCGGACCTTCCGCATCCCCCACCCGCTCCGGGACATACTTCAGGACTGCTTCGAAAAGAGGGCGCAGATCCGTCCCCGGTTGCTGGGGGTCGAGGGTGGCATACCCCTGCAAGGCTGAAGCGTAGACCACCGGGAAATCCAGTTGTTCTTCCGTGGCCCCCAACTTGTCGAAAAGGTCGAAGGTCTGATTGACCACCCAGTCCGGACGAGCCCCCGGACGATCGATCTTGTTCACCACCACCACCGGCTTGAGCCCCTGGGCCAGGGCCTTGCGCGTGACGAAGCGGGTCTGGGGCATGGGCCCTTCCACCGCATCCACCAGCAACAGAACGCCGTCCACCATGGACAGCACGCGCTCTACTTCGCCGCCGAAATCGGCGTGTCCGGGGGTATCCACGATGTTGATGTGGGTCCCCTCATAATCCACGGCGCAATTCTTGGCCAGAATGGTGATACCCCGTTCCTTTTCCAGGTCGTTGCTGTCCATGACCCGTTCCGTCACGTGCTGATGGGCGGCGAAGGTCCCGGACTGCTGGAGCAGTTTGTCCACCAGCGTGGTCTTGCCGTGGTCCACGTGCGCGATGATGGCGATGTTGCGTAAATGACGAGCCATGAAAATTCAACCGATAATTTAGAAAGACCGCTATTCTACCAGCAAGGGGGGCTTGCCGAGTAACGAAAAAGTGTCCATAGTCTCGCCCATGC
>NZ_DAHVHV010000064.1:0-8480 GCF_027317285.1 Ferrovum sp.
GACCTGGTACGGTGAACTGGCGATTTACAAATCACCCACCCATGGTCCCTTCTCCATCCTGACCGCAGGCACAACATCGGTCGGGAATACAGGCGTGACGTCACTGCTGGAGCCTTCTCCCTACTTCCGCTTTGCCTACAACAAGGAATGGGGCCCCAACAGTTTCGAGGCCGGGATTCACGGGATGATGTCCTATGTGTATGGCACCCCGCTCTTCGGAACGTCGAATTCTCAGCCCGGTGGTCCGGTCAGCGCTTATCATGACGTCGGTTTGGATGCCCAGTACCAGTACGTGCTCGATCCGCATTACTTTGCCGCCCATGCCCGCGTGACCCGCGAATTGATGAACAACACCCCAGGGGTGGCAAACTGGCAAGGGCTGATCGCTCAAAATGCAACCGACAACCTGACTGAGACTTATCTGGATGCGACCTACGTCTATGAAGCCAAGTACGGGGCACAGTTGAGTTACGCCAGTGCAACGGGGTCCAGCGATACAGGTCTGTATGCCATGGGAGTCAATGGGGCAGGCTCTCCGACGGGAAGTCCGAACTGGACCTCCTGGACTCCGAACATCTTCTGGCAGCCATACCAAAACCTGCGGATCGGGTACATGTACACCTTCTACACGCAGATGGGTGGGGTGAACAGCGGGAACAATTTGGTGTTCAACGCTGCAAAGTTCAGTCCAGCGAACTTCAACACCTCCATGCTGTACCTCGGGTTCATTTATTAATAGGGGATGAATATGAAAAATGTTAAGACCATTCTGACCCTTTCCGCCTTGTCACTGGCGCTGGGGGCATGTTCCACCGGCATCACCAAGAGTCGGAATCTGGGGAACCCGAACGTGTCCGGCAATACGCTGGCTCAGCAGGTGTGTTCGATCTGTCATGGCAACATTGGAAACTCGGTCAACGGTAACTCCGTCAACCCGACCTTCCCGAATCTGGCGGGCCAGCAGAAGGATTACCTGGTTGCTCAGATGACGGCGTTCCACGACAAGTCCCGCAAGGATCCTGCTGCTCAGCAGATGATGTGGGGGATTGCCCGCAACTTCACGCCCAAGCAGATCGATGAGTTGGCTACGTTCTACTCCAACCAGAAACCTCTGCCCAACCCCGCTCACGGCAATTCTGCCTTGATCGCCGAAGGTCAGAAGATCTTCAGCGAAGGGTTGCTGGACAAGGGCGTGCCTGCCTGTATGGGCTGTCATGGTTCCAATGCCGAAGGCAATGGGGTGATCCCACGCCTGGCCGGACAACACGCCGACTACGTGTACAAGCAGTTGAATGTGTATAACCGCGATGCCAAGACGGCGGACGGCAAGGAAAGCGTGCCGGATTCCGCGCTCGAACGGCCCACCGGTGGTGTGATGGAAATGGTGGCCAACGGTCTGACCGACCAACAAAAACGCGCCATGGCTGCCTACGTGCAGTCACTGCGCTAAAATATCACCGCCCCCGCTTTGATGGGGGGGCGCCGGTTGTATCTTTGCCCCGCTTCGGCGGGGCATTTTTATCTCTGAACTCGTTGCCGGACGGACTTCTGTCTTCGTCATCCAACCTGTTCAGAATGGCAAGTGCCTGGATCGTGTCGCCAGTAGCAGCCAGGGCACGGAAATGATTTTCGGTATCCCAGGCCGCCAGTGCTTGAGCACTCAATTCTTCCACCAGTTTGTTCATGCTCAGACCGCGACTCCTTGCCAGTGATTTCAGCCGTTCACTTGTGTTATCTGGCAGTCTAATTGTCAAGGTGCTCATTACCATTCCTCCAGACATTGCGCGGGTGTCAGAACGCGCAGATTTCCAAGCCTCAATCGCCTCTTATGCAGGCGAATGTGTGCGCAGCCAGTCCCTCAACGCCGCATCGATGCGGGTCTGCCAACCGTCTCCAGAAGCCCGGAAGGCCTGTACCACATCAGGAGATAGGCGGATGGTGGTTGACACCTTGGGTGGTGACTTTTGCGGCCCACGCTTACGCAACTTGGTCTGCAAAGTTGCGGGTAGGCTGGAGAAGGACTTGGCGGTTTTGACGTCTTGCGCCGTCCATTCTGGGTTGTCATGGTCAATCAATTCAGGATTTGGCTTCTTGTTCATACATCAGTACCTCACGCTTGTTGGCCTTACGAAAACTGATGACCCGAATGCCTTTGGCAGTTTCGGTGAACACCAGTGCGTGTATGCGGCCATCAAGGTAGCCCAGTGCGCGAAGGCGAATCTCGCCATAGTCGCGCCGGGTATCTTGTTTAAAGACCGCAGTCTCAAAATCGAAATTCGCTGCCCGTTCAAACGACAGACCTCGGGCACGGATGTTGGTGTCGTTTTTATTGGCGTCGAACTCAATGTGCATGAAGCAAATTGTAGTAACACTTTTTTAATCCGTCAATCATTTTTGTTACTACTGATGAAACAACAAAGGGAATAACCACCCACACCTGGTTCGCCTGTTTTAGGCGCGAATCACGATGATTTCTATGGGTAGTGACAGATTTTTCCAAACTCGATCCGCTGTCAGTATGGGTAATTTCATGATCATCCCCAGCGCCAGACAGGCGCGGTCACCCAGGGATAATCCCAAGGCTTTTCCTGGTAGGCGCAATGCCCCGGTTTGAAACGCTTGTTCCTTATCGTAGGGGAGGACTTCCAGTTCCAGATTGAATAATGTTTCATGGACAATATCTGTGGGCATGCCTTGATCCATCAGTTTGCTGACCAGTTCGGCGTAATTGACGGCTGAAATCAATCCGGATCCTGTTTCAAGGATGGGCAGTACCTGGTCCGCTCCGGCTTCAGAAAACAGATAAGCCAGGACCGCCGAGGCATCCAGAACCGCCTTATTCATCCTGGCTGGAAAGTCTGCGTTCGCGCAGGAAATTGCCTACAACGTCATCACACGCCTGAGCATGGCATTTGACCAGGTTCAGTGCATTTTTCAGGCGTTGTTTGCGCGTGGCAATACGCAACTCGTGGGCTTCCTCCGACCAGTTCAATAAAACCTGATCCCCAATGTTTACCCCCATTTTTAGGCGGATATCTGCCGGGATGACAATTCTGCCTCCCTGGGACACTTGGACGGCAATTTGTGTCATTATTTCTCCATATGTCATTTTATGTAGATGATGCCATGATACGATCAGGATCCGATAAAATCAATTCGAAATAGGTCATGATATTCATGACCGTTCTCGCAGTGAGTGTTCAAGTCCCTGGCATGTATTTTTAATAACCAGCAGAAGTCCGTATTTTTCTTTCAATTGGGAGGATTCGTGCCTGTGCTCAGATTCCAGGGGATGGCCAGTACCTGGGGAGTGATCCAGCGCGGGGCGGGGACGGCACAGATCAGGGCGCCTGGACCTGCATTGGGATGTGTTGCCCGAAAGGCCTCCAGTCCCGAAGCGTGGCGTTTGGTGGGTTGGGTGGTGAGTTTGATTTCAAAGGGGTGGAGCGTGCCATCCCGATCCATGACCAAATCGACTTCGGCCCCTCCGGCGCTGCGCCAATGATGGCAAGAGGGTTTGAGAGGGAGCATTGCCGCCTGTTTGATCAGGTCGTTGACCATGGCAGTCTCGAAAAGGGCCCCGTAGAGAGGGTGACCCGTCAATGACTGGGGAGAAGAGATTTGTGCGTGAAAACAGGCCAGTCCTGATTCGCCCCAATGTCCTTTGGGACGGGAACTGATCCGTTTGACCAGATTGTTGGTCAAGGCTGGGAGTTCGTGCCATTGGTAGGTGGCTTCGAGGATTCTGAGCCAACGGCGCGCAGTGGGAGGGGTCAATCCAATTTCCCGACCCAGTTGACTGTAATTGATTTCCTGTGCAGTCAACGCGCTGAGAAGGCGCACAAACCGACCAAATTCTTGCCAGTCTTGAACATTTCCGGCGAGTCGGGCATCTCGTTCGACATAGGTGCGGTGGTAACTGTTCCAGAAATCGGGTACGAGCGAGAGAGGAAGTTCCTGGACTTTGGGAAGGGTCCCGCGCCATATCCATTCGCTGAGATGAGCGGGATAGAGAGAGGGAGGATGGAACCGGTCAAGAAACCCCTCAGGGGAAGTGAGCCAGGCGTCCAGCCAACCGTTGGGCGTACCTTCCAGTTCCGTAAGAGAAAACCCGCTCAATTCCAGGAGTGCGACTCTTCCTGCCAGACTTTCTGCCAGATGACTCATGACTTGCCATTGCTGCGATCCTGTGATCAGGTAATATCCGCGACGGTCGGGATGGACGTCGATCTGCCGTTTGATGGCACTGACCAGTTCGGGGGCATACTGGATTTCATCGAGAAGGATGGGATGAGGATGATTCAGAAAAAACAGATCGGGGTCCTGGCGCGCATTTTCCAGGTCCTGGGTGGGGTCGAACACCACATAGTCGTGGTCAGGGAAAAGATGGCGTAATAAAGTTGTCTTACCCACCTGGCGTGCGCCTGTCAGGGCAACCGCAGGAAAAGCCGCAGCCAGTTGGCGGAGTTTGGTGGTCAGGTTTCTTGTTTTATACATGATGGGTAAACTAAAACAGCCGCTTTTAATTTGCAAGGGTTTTCTGGAAAAATTGGTCAATGGTCCGGGTTTTGCGTGGCCCTCGGGAACGGCATGGCGTTCATGGGTTGCCCCACGAGACAGACCTTCCTCGCTACAATGGCCTTTGAGGACGACCTTCAGGGGGGATGATTGGATGTTGGGAGAACGATGAAACGAACGCTGGTGGGCGATATTGGCGGGACCAAAACCCGCCTGGCCTTGGCCGAGGGGGAGGGTGCGGCGGTGGTGTTGACGGAGGTGCGGACGTACTCCAGTCCGCACTATGCCACCCTGGAACTCGTGCTGGAGGAATACGTTGCTCAGGTGGGTTGTCCGGTGGCCGGGATGGCGCTGGGCGTGGCGGGTCCGGTTTCCGGGCAGCGCGCACAGGCGACCAACCTGCCCTGGGTGGTGGAGAGTGCGGTGTTGCGTCAACGCTTCGGGGTCGGGTGTCTTCTGCTCAATGATCTGGAAGCCGTGGCCTGGGGGCTGCCTGCACTGGCTGAGAACGAACTGTTTTCCTTGCAGAATGGGGAACCCAGCGCGGGGAATCGTGCGGTGATTGCGGCAGGAACGGGGCTGGGTGAGGCGGGGATTGATTGGGACGGGAACCGCTTTCATCCCTTCGCCACGGAAGGAGGGCACGCTTCCTTTGCCCCCCGCACGGCGCGGGAAATGGCGCTCTGGCGCTTTCTTCAGGCGCGCCATGGCCACGTCAGCTGGGAGCGGGTGGTCTCGGGGAGTGCCTTGCCCGAACTGCACGAGTTTTTGCGGGCTCATGAGCGTTCATCACCCCCCGCCTGGTTGCAGACTGCCCTGGAAGGGGCCTCGGCGGGTGCGGTACTGGCGCAGGCAGCACTGGATGCCACGGATCCCCTGTGCGTGGAATTGATGCATTGGTTTGTTTGTCTGTATGGCGCCGAGGCGGGCAATCTGGCGCTCAAGGTGATGAGTCGCGGCGGCGTGTACGTGGGGGGAGGGATTGCGCCTAAAATCCTGCCCCTCCTGCGCCAGCCCGGTTTTCTGGAATCCTTTGTGGACAAGGGACGCATGCGCCCCCTGCTGGAGGCCATGCCGGTACAGGTCATTCTGACGGACCGGGTAGCCCTTTACGGATTGGCGCTGGCGGCCAGAAGTTCGCGCATCTGCTGATGGAACAGCCTGCCTCCCCCATTGGCGGGATGGCGTACCGGGTGGGCGCTTATTCCGAGGGAGGCCAGGGTTGCCTGGCTCTTGCGCCCGATGGCCACGAGTCGGCCTTGCGGGAACAAGGTCAGAAAAGCCTTGAGGGTGTCCTTGCCGGACTCCAGTTCCGGATCGGTGGGGGTTCGGTTGGTGAGGGGACTGAGCGGATGATGGGGATGCCAGGCAAAGGCATTCCACAACACGAAATCATGGCTGTGACCGAGTTCCAGCATCGTGTTCCAGACCATGGTCGCGGTAGGTTCCAGGGCCCCGGCGGGATTTGGCCGACCATTGGAGAGCAGCGTTCCACTGGTGCGGAATTTGTTTCCTGAAAAAAAGCGCTGGGTCGTGGCCCCCGTATCTTCGAGCAAGCGCCGTTCACTGGTCATGGCACAACCGGAAAACTTGGCACCCTGGTAACCGGGCGCCTCAGCAATCAGGATCCAGTGCGCCCGGTTCAGGCGTTCTTCCAGATAGCGGGTCAGATGGGAGAGGCGCTGCTGCGGGGCCAACGGGCTGGCGTCATTGAGGGGATCCGTATCCCGCCACGGGTTGAAAACGGTGGAACTGGACGTTCGTGCGTGCAAAAGGGAGAGAAAATGGGTCGGGGTCACGGCGGGCCTGGAATTGTCGAGGAAGCGGGGTATTGTTGCATTGCGGCAAGGTTTTTGGAAGGGACCAAAGGGGAGAATTGAGGCAGTAAAAGGGGGCTTTTGGACAGTGACAGGAGGGACATATTACAGGTATGCTACAGCCTGTTGGTTACCCTCGCTCAAGTTTGGGTTGGATCATCCGATAGTACGGGTGTGGATGCAGATTAAGGTTCAGACAGGGAACGCTCATGAAAAATAATGGCCCCGTGACGCAACGGGAGATAGACTACCCCGACTCTTACGTGTTCATCACGCGCACGGATCTCAAGGGGATCGTCACCGAGGCCAATGAGGCCTTCGTGGAGGTCTCGGGTTACACCCATGACGAATTGATCGGGACCAATCACAATCTGGTGCGTCATCCGGATATGCCGCGCTGGGCGTTCGAGGATTTGTGGAAGACGATCAAGGCCGGTTACCCGTGGCGGGGCGTCGTCAAGAACCGGGCCAAGAATGGCGACCATTACTGGGTACGGGCCACCGTGTCGCCCATTCTACGTCAGGGGCAGGTGGTTGGGTATCTGTCTTTGCGACGCAAACCGTCCCGGGACGAAGTGAGTGCGGCCGAGGCCCTGTATCGTCAGCATCCCGTGCATCCTCCAGCGCAGAGGTTTTCCGTGCGGCGCTGGTTTGCCCGGCTCCCCATCCGGATCAAGATGCAGGTGACCGTTCAACCAGTTCTCTTCATCTTGCTGACGATGGCTTCCGTGATGGCCTACCAGCAACTGCGTAAAGCCATTTTCGACGATGCAGCCGGGAAGGGGCATGGGGTGGCGATGCAGGTCATCGACAGCGCCAACATGCTGATGGTCACCGGCGCCATTACCGACCCCAACAACCGCCGGTTGATGATCAAAAAGGTCATCGAAGGGCAGCAACTCGCGGCCTTGCGACTGGTGCGCACGGCTCAGGTCGTGAATCAGTTTGGCCCCGGATTGCCGGAAGAACATCTGGATGACCCTCTGGTCAGGCAGACGATCGAAAACTCCGTCAAGGCGGGCAAATCGTTGCCCTATGCGTCCATCAACTGGGTGAATGGACGTCCCATGATGCGCGTCATCACCCCCTATATCGAAAGTCACAATTTTCATGAAACGGATTGCCTGAACTGCCATGTCGTCGAAGTCGGGTCATCCAATGGGGCTTCCGACCTGACCATCGACCTGTCGGAAAACTTCCATCGGCTGTACTTGATCACCTTCATGATGGTGACGACCCAGGTGGTCTTGCAAGTCCTGCTCTTCTTCATTTTTGGCTGGGTTGCCCGGCGCTTTGTGTCGGCCCCACTGAATGAGGTTTCCGCCCATCTGGAAGAGATCGTGGATGGCGATTTCAGCCGCATGGTGGATATCTCGGGGCGGGATGAGACGGGCCGGTTGCTTTGCGAAATTCAATCCACCAAGGTCCTGATGGGGGCCGTGATCGATCAGATCAGTGCCACGGCGCGCAACATCAGCGGGAGTACGCGCCAGATGAACCAGGCCGTCCAGGTGGCCTCGGAAGTGTCCACCCGGCAGTCGGAAGCGGCGCAGGCGGCGGCGGCCAGTGTGGAAGAAATGTCCACCAGCATCGATGCCACGGCGGACAATGCGCGCATGGTGGAAAAACTTTCGGCGGGGTCCCTGTCCGGCGCCAAGGATATCGTGGAACAGGTGGTGGACAACATGGGCGCCATCAGCCATGAGGTGTTGCAGGCTTCCGAATCGGTGCGTCAGTTGGGTGAGCGTGCAGGACAGATTACTGAACTGGTGAATGCCATCAAGGAAATTGCAGACCAGACCAACCTGTTGGCGCTCAATGCCGCCATCGAGGCGGCCCGGGCGGGCGAACAGGGCAGGGGGTTTGCCGTAGTGGCGGACGAGGTCCGCAAGTTGGCGGGGCAGAGCGCTCAGAGCGGGGCTTTGATCGGCAAGGTTTCGCAGGATATCGGCGACGGAACCAGGGAGGCCATCGCACGCATCCAGTTGGCTGTGGACAAGGTGCGGTTTGGTGAAAAAATGGCAGAAAAAGCGGGCAGTACCATCGATGACATCGCCCAGAGTTCGGAAAAGATCATGGCCGGGGTCGGGGATATCGTCGCCGCTGTCCAGTCCCAAAGCACAGAGGGACGGGAAGTGGCCAATC
>NZ_DAHVHV010000065.1:0-8364 GCF_027317285.1 Ferrovum sp.
CTATGCACGCCAATATCTTCATGGAATTGCAAGCCTTGTTGAAAAAAGCGGTGTCTTATGGGTAAACCTGACCACGGCAATCGAGAAAAACCATGAAGTGAGCATGATCAGAATTGATATGGTTCACGTTCACTGCCGGGTAGGCAGCTCAGAAAAACCAGGAGAAAATCATGAAAACCACCGAATTGTTCACTGCCGGGTAGGCAGCTCAGAAACTGGCCATTGGCTCATCCTCAACCCAAAGCACGTTCACTGCCGGGTAGGCAGCTCAGAAATCACGATTCCATGCCCTGAACTCTCCCCCAAAGTTCACTGCCGGGTAGGCAGCTCAGAAAAGGATGGTTCAAATCCACTCCGGACGAACTGAGTTCACTGCCGGGTAGGCAGCTCAGAAATACGAACGAAGGTGATCGACTGGTTCCAAACCGTTCACTGCCGGGTAGGCAGCTCAGAAAATTCGAGGCGCTTGACCTTTTTGTCCACCTCAGTTCACTGCCGGGTAGGCAGCTCAGAAATTACGCGGCGTGGGAACTTTTCAAAATTCGATGTTCACTGCCGGGTAGGCAGCTCAGAAAGTGCGCCGATTCTCACACAGCAATATGCCAATGTTCACTGCCGGGTAGGCAGCTCAGAAAAGAGGGACGCCGGAGATTGCCACGGCGACCGACAATTCCGTCTCGACGGAATGGGTGTAAATGGGTGTCCATTTCGGCGTGGGTGTATCAGACCAGCCAGGTGTTACATCCATTTCGGATATTGCGATTATTCGTTTATTTCGGTTATACTTCGTCCCATGATGCTGATTCAAACTTCCATGAGGTTGCTATGACCACACTCTCACCCACGCATTCGTTGCCGACGGCCGAAGAAGTTGCCCTTGCTCGTGAGAGTGGCCGGGTGCTATCTGCCCACCTTCAGATCCGTGCGGAAACTCAGCAGATCGAGATCTTCGATGACAAAGGTGCTTCTCATCTGGTTCGCGTCCCAGTATCAGCGCTGCGGCTGCTCGTGAACGTCTTGACCGAAATCGGTGAGGGCAACGCGGTCAATATCATTCCGATCCACGCCGAACTGACCACCCAGGATGCAGCGGATGTGCTCAACGTGTCGCGGCCGTTCCTCGTGCAGTTGCTGGAGCGCGGCGAGATCCCATACCACAAGATCGGCACGCATCGGCGCGTCCGCTACCAGGACGTGATTGCGTACAAAGAGCGCATCGATGCTGAGCGCAGCAGAGCCCTCGATGCCCTGGCCGAACAAGCCCAGGCGCTCAAGATGGGGTACGAATGAATGAGTTCGAACTTTACTGTCATCTACGACGCGTGCGTGCTCTACCCGGCACCGTTGCGCGACTTCCTGATGCGCCTGGCACTGACCGACCTGTACCGGGCGCGCTGGACGGACATGATTCACGATGAGTGGACGCGTAACGTTCTGAAACAGCGGCCAGACCTGAAGGTCGAAGATCTGGAGCGCACACGTTCTCTGATGAACGCCCATGTGCGGGATAGCCTCGTCACCGGCTTCGAGCACCTGATCACATCCGTCGAACTGCCGGACGCTGACGACCGTCATGTGGTTGCCGCCGCTATTCACGGCGGCGCCAGCCTGATCGTGACTTTCAACCTGCAGGACTTCCCGCCCGAGCGGCTCAAGCCCTACAACCTGGCCGCACAGCATCCAGACGATTTCATCTTCGATCTACTGGATCTGCACGCAGCCCAAGTGTGCGAGGCGGCGGCCAACCATCGCAGGTCTCTGAAGAAACCACCCAAGACGGCCGACGAGTACCTCGACACCCTGCTCAAGCAGGGACTCACGCAGACCGTTGGCCAGTTGCGAGAATGGAAGGTAGCAATCTGAAGGGCTTCGGTTCAATTCACACATGGGAATAGAACTGGCAAATGTTTTCAGGCACATGGCTAATTCCAATGGCAGCCGAAAGTGCTACCACAGCCTGCAACAGTGACTGGATTTGTACCTTTCCGCACCACCTCGCACAGAACCTAACCGGTTGAGTTTCTGTGGTTGGTAGCGGGTTGCGGCCCCTCCACCAATTTATAAAGGTCAACGGTTCTCCGTTGGCCTTTTTTCTTGCTTGATCGCGTCAGTTCCCGCGTATTCGCGGTGGTTCCTGCGGAAGCCTGCGGACTGCCCCTTTACGCCCAGCGGGCGCAATCTGGTCATATCTCTCTCCCCTTCCCCTATTCTCTCTCCAACTCGCCCCCCCGAACACAGCACGAAGTCCGCAAGATGTTTTTATCCAACCATTTTGAATCAACGAGTTATGCGTTGACGAATCAAACGGGTTTTATTGCGCGATTGGTAGGCAAAGACCAGCCTGATTTATGGCCGGTCCGCATGAGCACCTTGTTGTGCGCGCCTGAAACTCGGTCTATAAATTGCGAGAATAAAAGCGATCACTAGCATTAGAAAGTTGGCTATCCCATACATATCTTCCTGTTTTTTTGAGCGGCATATAAGTCGGCAGAAGATGTCCCTGTAATGCGCTTTGCTCGGCGATGCTGGTCACTTGACTGACCAACGGAGCGAGGACAAAGGTGCCGTTTATGAGGATCAAGACGGCAAGCACGAACTTGGCGATGAGCCATCGGTGTTCAAGTGGACGGTACTTTCCTGCGAACGCTGTCAGACAACCTGCAACGATCTGAATCCACATGCCGGGAATCGTGAGCGCCCAAGTGATCGCCGACACAAACAGCCGCTGATGATAGATGAGCACCGCGTCGGCGCTTGTTCCAACGACTGAGTTCATAACGATGGATGGCAGAATGCCTCCAAAAAACATGACGAGGCCAATGAGGTGCAACAATTTTGTGGTCTTTTTCACAAACCTCTCCTAATCTGAAACCCAATTATTCATCGGCTCGCGAATGTAACCGGCCAGCCAGCCTGAGCCCGTCGCGGAAATTCATGCCCATGAGCGTGAGTTGCACGACACCGACGATCAGTTCCACTGCCTGTACTGCATAGAACAATTTGTCGAACTCACCGACAGCAGCCTTACCGTTGAGAAAGATCGCCGCTGGAATCATCACGAGCAAGCCGTTGGTGCCGATGATTGCCATGCGCTTCTTCTTCTGGTCAAGGAGATATCCTTTGCGCATTTTGCCAAGCGCGAAGCCTGAGCCGCCGGTGGCGGCCATGAACGGCACCAGCAGAAGTAGGCCATAGACAATGGCGTGTTTGACTGCCGTCACGGCGGAATGGTCCAGAAACATCTCCGAGACTAGAGTAGATATCCAGAAACTGGCAATGATGAGTATCACTGTGGTACCAGCGATGGCGTGGACAACATATTTCATGATCGGCCCCCTTTCCTCGGAACAGGGGAATCGAGCCGTTTATAGATGGAGTTCAAGGTTTGTAGTGTCTTCCTGAGATCTTGCAGGGGAAGACCGGCAACAAGACCATTAGCCCAGATCGCCTCCAATGTCATCACCTTGGCAAAGGTGCAGTTACCCAGTTCGGTCAGGGCGTAAAGGGGCGAGCGCTGATGACGTGGGTTGAGGCTCTGCTCGAAGAAGCCGTCCTCCTCCAGTTTGTTAAGTTGTTTCTGCGCCCCCTGCCGGGTGATGCCCATCGCTTCGGCAATCTGCGGCGCAGAGAGGGGTTTTTCGGCGAGCGCCACGGCACCCAGCACTTGCCAGCGGGCACTGGTGAGATTGAGGGGTTCGACCAGTTGATCACCTTTCTCTAGAAGACGACCATTCACTCGGAAAACCGTGAGCATAATTTCGGTCAAGATGACAGCCTCGGGATTGGGCTCGATTGCCATAGGGGATTCCTTCATGACCTGTTGAATTTTGTAGCCGCCTGTTTGAAGGCTACCCTGCTTACATAACGACAACCAGTTTCCACCACTGAAAACCAGTTGTCAATGTTTATGTGTTGTTGAAGTCAGCTTCAGTGCCGTACGGAAGCTTTCAGAAGATAGGGGGTTTCGCGCAGGTCAGGCGGAAAGATGGGTTGGGCCGTCACTCGCGAGAGTGAGTGATGGACAACAGGGAGGGGCTAAATGACGAACGCGGAGCAGATTGTGCGAGGTGAACGATGAAATCACCGTCCTCAAGAATCTGCAACAAACCGAACATGTGCCAGCCTGCGGACTGCACCTTTACTCCCAGCGGATCATTGTTGGTTGTCAGAATTCGGGGATCTGTCCAAAAATTCCAGATCGGCTCTGTTTGCAAACCAATTATGTTGAAAAGTTTTTGGTAGTCGTTTCTTGCTCTGTTATGGTATACAAATTTTCTTCAAAGAAAACAATTGTATTATTGGCCGACCTGCCCCCGAAACTCGCGGCGGTAGAGTGACGGGGAAATCTGCAAAATATTCCTGAACTGCTGGCGCATCGACACCGACGAGCCAAAACCTGCCCTTGCGGCAATCAGATCGATGGGCTGATCAGTGGTTTCAAGCAAACGTTGAGCCAGTGCCAAGCGCTGGTGGCGAAGCCAATCATTTACCGTGGTTCCTGTGGCCTTCCTGAAACGGCGGGTAAAAGTGCGACGGCTCATTCTGGCCTGTTCGGCCAGCGTATCGACATCCAAAGGCTGATCAAGTTGACAACCCGCCCAGTCGAGCACTGCCGACATTCGTTTATCTTTCCCCTCGACAAGAAGCGGCAACTCGATGTACTGCGCCTGCCCACCCTGGCGGTGTAATGGAACCACCATGCGACGTGCCACACGACTGGCAATGTCGGCACCATACCACTTACCCAGCAGATGCAGGCAGCAATCGATTCCCGCCGCAACACCCGCAGATGTCACCACGTCGCCGTCGTCCACATAGAGGACATCGGGGTTAACCCGAATGCGTGGGTAGCGGCGTGCCAGTTCATGGGCACAAAGCCAGTGGGTCGTGGCTGACCGGCCATCGAGGATACCAGTTGCGGCCAGTACGAATGTTCCCAAACATAAGCCGACCAGACAGGCTCCTTGCGCATGAGCCTCTCGTAGCGCTTCGAGGAGTGGTTCCGGCGGCAACACATAGGGATCGTGCCAGCTTGGGACGATGACAATATCAGCGCCAACCAGCTCCTCGAGACCATGGGATACCGTGAGGGTGAAACCGCACGAGGTCGACAGTGGCCCCGCTTCTACCGCGCATATGCGCAAGTCAAAACGCGGCACCCCCGCCGCGCTACGGTCTGTTCCGAAGACCTCGCAGGGAATAGAGAGATGAAAAGGGCTGATGCCCTCGAAAGCGATCACGGCAATGGTGCGGATGGTCATGCTGTTTCCAAAACTGAGAATTTGGCCCGATTTTATCGGAGATTGTCTTACAGGTCACTATCAGCCTGGAGTGACTGGAGAAATAATATCCCCATGACGTCACAATTCCGTGAGTGCCGTAACGAAGATGGCTCAGAAGGAGAATCTCCATGCTTGCCCCCCGCCGTGCCCTGCTCGTCATTGATGTGCAGAATGAATATGTCACCGGCAACCTGCCTATCGAATTCCCCGATATTCGGCATTCTCTGACCAATATCGGCAGAGCCATGGATGCCGCAACATTCTCGGGCGTACCCATTATCGTCGTCCAGAACACTTTGCCCGCTGGAGCGCCTGTTTTTGCCAAAGGGTCTCCTGGCTGGGAACTGCATCCGTCTGTCAGTTCCCGTCCGTACAGCCATTACATTGAAAAAATTATGCCCAGCGCCTTCGCTGGTACTGACCTGGCCGAGTGGCTGAACAGAAATGTCATCGACACGTTGGTAGTGGTCGGCTATATGACTCATAACTGTGACGACTCAACCATCAAACATGCGTTGCACGCTGGCCTGGCCGTGGAGTTTCTCACGGATGCCGCTGGGTCACTACCCTACGAAAACCATGCGGGCCGGGCCACTGCAGAGGAAATCCATCGGGTTTTTACGGTTGTCATGCACTCGCGATTTGCCGCCGTAGCGACCACTGATGAATGGATTACAGCACTGCAAACAGACGAAGCACTTCCTCGCGATAACATCTATGGATCCAACCAGCGGGCACGCGGTATGAGGGTTGCCTCGTGAACAGATGCGGACAAACACGATGATCCAATTGCGTCCCCTCACAGCGGAAGATGCCGCTACCATTGAAAATTGGCCGAAGTATCCGGCTGAGTTCGACGATCTGGATTACGCCCTGAGGCAGGACGGGTGGCTTGCAGAATTCCAAGACTGGCCAAACACCTGGCGTTTTTCCGCCGAACAATCAGGAGAATTAATCGCCTTCATAATTCTCGCCACCACTGCGGTGGGAGAAGCCGAATTTCGGATTGCTTTACGCCCAGATAAAACCGGTCAAGGACTGGGCCGGATCATCACTTCGCAAACCATGGAAAAAGGCTTTGGTGAAATCGATCTGACACGCATCCATCTCATCGTGCGTAAAAATAATCCACGGGCCATCCAGTTGTATCATCGTCTGGGATTCACTCTGCGAGGAGAGTGTCACAAGGATGTCAATCAGAAGCCAACGCATTTTCTGATCATGGATCTCCAGCAAGACGATTATCTGGCAGCAAGGGCCATTGCCAAAACCAGACGATAAACGGCAAGGTCCATCAACTTTCTCCACCGGGCATTCAAACTATCATGACGCCACTCATGACGGTCACTGCCCGACCGGTCAGCAATACCCGATCGGATTTGACTTCGCACCCTATTGAACCGCCACGCTTCGAAACCTGTCTGGCATTCAGGACAGTTCTGCCCAACCTCCGAGCCCAGTAAGGCGCGAGTTCACAATGGGCGGAGCCACAGACGGGATCTTCGGAAACCCCCAACTTGGGTGCAAAAAAACGGCTGACAAAATCCACTGTTTTCCCTGGGGCGGTGATGATGACACCCCGCAGATCCAGTTGAGCCAATAATTCCTGGTGGGGCTGAAGTGCGAGAACCGTCTCCTCATCCTCGAAGACAGCCAGATAATCATCGGCGCACCATACTTCCACTGGTGAGACCCCCAAACCTTTCGCCAACCGTTCGGGACAGTCGCACTGCCTGGGCGGCAAGGCAGGAAAATCCATTTCCAGGCCCTGCTCTTTTTTTTGAACCGTTAATTTTCCGCTGAGCGTGTCAAAAACCAGCAATGGTCCGGTATGACCAAGATGTTCAAAAATTACATGAGCCGTGGCCAGGGTGGCATGGCCACAAAGAGCGACTTCCTTGAGCGGAGTAAACCAGCGCAGTTCGAAGCCATCTTCGGAAGAGACAAAGAACGCGGTTTCCGAAAGGTTGTTTTCCGCTGCGATCGCCTGGAGCAGGCCATCATCTAACCAATGTTCCAGGGGACAAACAGCAGCGGGATTCCCTTCGAAAGGTCGGGTGGCAAAGGCATCTATCTGAAAAATGTCGAGGTTCATGTCGTGGTCCAAAGCAGAATCATTTCGCGAAGTACTTTTCCATGGATTCTGCCAGTTCCAGTGCCTGATGGGTTCCTTGAGCACGCAGCCCCTGAATCACGCCGTCCCGATTCTGTTCCGGTTGATTCTGACTGATTTTCCATTTTCCGATCAAACGGGTAATGGTGAGTTCGATGCCCACGATGGAACCCACCAGTCGTTCGATAAAGTCCTGGGGAGCGTCCGCAACCGACCAGGGTGAATCGAAGGCCGATTCCTGTTGTGCAGTGAGTGAACCGCTCTGTTCCCGGACCCATGCCGCGTCATCGATCACGCGCAGTTGTCCATAAGCATGGACAACTGCGTAATTCCAAGTGGGAACCCCCTTGCCATGCTCCCTTGCGGTGGGATACCAGGAGGGTGAAACATACCCACCCGGACCGTGGAATATGACCAGGGATTCAAGTTCTGGATTGAAACTTTTCCACATCGGATTGGCGCGAGCCACATGGCCTTGCAAGGTACCGAAGGGAGTTGGTTCAGGCGTGAGATGGAAGGGGATGTGATTGGCCTCCATCCCGGAAGCCGAGAGCGTCACCAGAGTTCCCAAGGAGTAGGAACGGATCAGTTGATGCAAAACTTCGATGCGGGATTCTTCGAATTGGGATGGGATATACACGATATTTCCTCGCTGGGTTCAAACGCGACTATAACCCCAACTCGCTCAATCCGGGGTGATCCTCAGGGCGACGCCCCAAAGGCCAGAAGAATTTCCTGTCATTGGCCTGGATTGGCAGATCGTTAATGCTGGCCAAGCGGCGCACCAATGAACCCTTGCTCATTGAATTCCCAGTTTTCGTTGCCATAGGAACGGAACCAATGACCCAGAAGTCGGCGCCTTTCTTTCTGCAATATAATTTCGGCCGCAACATAACGAACAAGGTTAGATCGTGCGCAAGCCACGATCTGAACCGTTTGTTGGACAAGCCCGGCAAGTCCCCTGTGACC
>NZ_DAHVHV010000066.1:0-8056 GCF_027317285.1 Ferrovum sp.
AAAACTCAGCCGAATGAAAATTCGTTGAGGTTTTGAAAGACTGGCCGGTCAAATTCATGTCGATTCGGTCTCGGGTGAGGATTTTCTATAACGAACACGGATTCAGGATATTGCCCGAAACTTTCCCGGAATGATGCGGAAATATCGGAAAATTTGTTTCTCGTGAGCAGACATGGCACATCTGGTAGACTTGAGTTGTGCATGCATCCAGGGGTGAGTTTTGAACCCAATGCTATTTGGCCTGTAGGGAGACATCGTGAGAAGTCATTGTGGGTGAGAAGAAGATAATTTCGGACTATATGTCTCAAGAGAAGTTGATTACAGCGGAAAATATTGCCAACCGTAAGAATTTTCTTGAATTTTCCGAAGTTGATGTCGAGATTCTGGGGCAAATTCATCGGTATCTGGAACACAATGAGGCAATTGTCGATTCATTTACCGACTCGTTCTATCGGCATGTTTTTTCTTTTCCGGAATTGAAAATGATGCTTCCTGATGAAGCATCGGTCAACCGACTCAAGAAAATACAATCCCGGTATTTTTTTCGCCTGACTGCAGGTGACTACAGCGAGGATTATGTTTCAGATCGATTGAAAGTCGGTTATGCCCATCAGAAGGTCGGTCTCGAACCAAAGTGGTATATCGGAGCCTACCGGAAATATCTATCCTCCTTGCTGCCAATCTTGCACGAGATTTTTGGAGACGACAGTACGAAACTGATCGCGGCTTATGATGCGATATTGAAGGTGGTCTTCTTTGACATGGATTTAGCCCTGGATACCTATTTTCATTCCGGCATGCGAAAACTGCTTCGGCTGGCCAACTACGATTCCCTCACTGGCCTGCCCAACCGCAACCTGTTCTATGACCGGCTGGCTCAGGAGATCAAGAAAGCCCAGCGGGACGGATCGTCTCTGGTTCTGCTGCTCATCGACCTCGATCAGTTCAAGGAAGTCAACGACACCCTGGGACACCCATCCGGCGATCTGTTGTTGGTTGAATCCGCCCGGAGAATCCGGAAATGTGTGCGTGACGCTGATACCGTGGCTCGACTGGGCGGGGACGAATTCATCATCATTCTGCCTGAACTCCACATGCAGACGCATGTGGAGCGTATTGCCCAGAATATCATTCAGGTATTGAGCAAGCCCTATCAACTGGACAACGATACCGTTCATATCTCTGCCAGCATAGGGATCACCGTTTATCCGGGGGATGCACAGGACATCGCAAGCCTCCTGAAACACGTGGATCAAGCGATGTACGCGGCCAAGGCGGAAGGGCGCAACCGTTTCGGCTATTTTACCCAATCCATGCAGCAGGAAGCCAGGGAAAAGCAGGAGTTGACCAACGATCTCCGACAGGCGCTGGCTCGAAACGAGTTACATGTGTACTATCAGCCCATCCTGGAGTTGAAGAGCGGGTCGATCACCAAAGCAGAGGCTTTGCTGCGCTGGAAGCATCCCACACGGGGCATGGTCAGTCCGGCGATTTTTATTCCATTGGCCGAAGAATCCGGAATCATCCACGAGATCGGTGACTGGGTGTTCCAGCAGGCAGTCGCCCGTGTGGTGGACTGGCAGGAACGGCTCGGACGCATCATTCAGGTCAGCGTGAATAACTCCCCTATCCAGTTCGAGTATCCGGAAAGGCAGGTCTGGCAAAAGCAGATGAAAGAACTGGGCGTTCCCGGAAACAGAATCAACGTTGAAATCACGGAAGGGTTGTTGTTCAAAAAATCAGCCAAAACCATGGAACGGTTACTGGACTTCAGAAACAGCGGAATCGAAGTATCCATCGACGACTTCGGTACCGGTTTTTCTTCACTGTCGTACCTCAAGCAATTTGATATCGATTACCTCAAGATCGACCGCTCCTTCATCAAGGATTTGGAGAAGAATGCGGACGACAGGGCGCTGACCGAGGCGATCATCGTCATGGCCCACAAACTGGGCATCAGGACCATTGCAGAGGGCGTGGAAACAGAGGTGCAGCGTGATCTGTTGAAATCATGCGATTGCGACTTCGTTCAGGGGTTTCTGTATTCCCCCGCCGTACCTGCCGTCGAGTTTGAAAGAATGATCGCAGGAAAACAGCCGACCTGATCCCGGGCTTCCGAAGTCTGGTAAGCCTGAAAACTCGGTAAAGTGTCAGAAAATCTTACACTTTCCATTTCCTTCTCTCCCCCTGTTTCAAGTAACACGGTAATCCCCCCTGTAAAAAGTTGGGAATAGAAGTAGAATTTTCTCGATATGAGGAGGTTCTACATGAAGCAGTCGAAATTTACGGATAGCCAGATCATTGAGGCGCTGAAACGGGTTGAGGGCGGTGTTCCGGTACCGGAGATGTGCCGGGAATATGGCATCAGTACGGCGACGTTCTACAAGTGGCGAGCGAAGTACGGTGGCCTGGATGTGTCCATGATGTCGCGCATGAAGGAGTTGGAAGCCGAGAACACCCGGCTCAAGCGCATGTATGCCGAGGAACGTCTCAAGGCAGACATTCTGAAGGAAATCCTCGGAAAAAAATAGTCCGGCCATCTCGACGCCGCGAGATGGCCCAGGAACTGGTGGCGAACAAGGGCATCACGGTACGACTGGCATGTGAAATCATGGACATCAGCGAGACCTGTTATCGTTACCAGGCCAAGCTGAACTGCGAGAATGCTGAAATCGCTGACTGGCTGATCCGGTTGACTGATAATCATCGTAACTGGGGGTTTGGGTTATGTTTCCTGTACCTGAGCAATCTGAAGGGGTTTGGCTGGAACCACAAACGGGTGTATCGGATTTACCGGGAACTGGAACTGAACCTGCGCATCAAGCCCAGAAAGCGGATAGTCAGGGAAAAGCCTGAAGCACTGGCTGTGCCGGAATCCGCCAACCTGAATCGCCCCGGGTTTCGTGGAGGCTGATTGGTTTAAGTTATGCCACCGTAGCGGCCTCTTCGGCGAGTTGCTTGTAGTAGTCTACCTCAGCTTCGGCAGGCGGTATGTAGCCGATGGGTTCCAGCAGGCGATGGTTGTTGAACCAGGCCACTGACCGCAATGGCCGAGGTCCAGTCATCGGCCCCAGCCGAACTCCATATCACCAAATTGCTTGCCGCAAACTGGGCGGTCGCCTCCGACTCTTCGTTGGCCGATATCGGCCATCCCTGTCACAAATACAGTTCTACGGCCTTTCAGAATACTGTGGTAGGCCATCGCATATCTCATGCCACTCAGCCTTTGATCCAGCGAAGACATGGGCTGTTGGTTTGCTCTCAATTGCTGTATCGAGTGTTCCAATTCGCAATCGAACGACTTCAGGAGTTGTCGAGCGTCTGCTGTAAAGCGGAGAACCGCAATTCCTGCAAAAAACTCGAAACACGCCCGGAGATGATTCAAATTCCGCAATAAACTTTTCGCCTCTCGTCAACATAAAATTTTTCGTGTTGACTGGAGCGTTTGTGGCGAATGCGGAACCATTGGCTTTCCGGCATTTTGAACAATGACACATGATGATGGAGCCGAGCTCTGAATGAATTTCGTAGGCCACACTGCCACATAGGCAACTTCCCTTAAGCATATACGACTCCAATTTATACGGTTTTTGAAAAGATTATGCATGTCCGCAAAGAGGCGGTTCTTGACTGATTGTACGCATCCAGCATCAGAATCGAAAGCCCCCGTTCTTCCCCCTCTTATGGCCCAATTTTCCCACAGACACCATCCAAACCTAATCATAAGATTCCCTCCCTGCAGAGCCTGTATATGAGGCCACTGGCCGTACAGGGAGCAGGACAGATGGAAGTAAGCCAAACCAGAACACGTCAGAAAGAAGCCCTACGCCGAGCCCTCGGGTCGGAGATTCTAGGCCCCCTTGAAGACCCTCATGTGGTGGAAATCATGCTCAACCCGGATGGAGCGCTCTGGGTTGATCGGTTAGGAACCGGCATGACCTGTACCGCCCGGATCGATGCCGTGCGAGCCCTCACCATCGTAAACACCGTGGCGGCCATGCTCAATACTGTGGTGACCATCGACAAGCCCATTCTGGAATGTGAGTTGCCTCTGGATGGCAGCCGATTTGAAGCGCTGGTTCCCCCATTGGTGGAACACGCCAGTTTTGCATTACGCAAGAAAGCCCTGCTGGTCTTCTCTCTGGAAGACTATGTCAACAAGGGAATTATGACGGGTGATCAACGCCAGGCCATCGAGGCCGCCGTATCGGATCGGCAGAATGTTCTGGTCTGCGGGGGGACGGGTACCGGCAAAACCACTCTGGCCAATGCCATTCTGGACTGTGTGGCCAAGGTGGATAGGGATCACCGGATCGTCGTGATCGAGGATACCCGTGAACTTCAGGTCTCTGGGGACAATGTGGTTTTTTTGCGGACTTCCGACAACACCGACATGACGCGCCTGTTGCGGGCAACCATGCGATTGCGGCCTGACAGGATCGTCGTGGGCGAAGTGCGTGATGGCAGTGCCCTGGCTTTGCTCAAAGCCTGGAATACCGGCCATCCCGGAGGAGTTGGGACAGTTCACGCCAATGATGCCAGTGCTGCGCTGATCCGGATCGGACAACTGATCCAGGAAGCGGGAGTCCCGTCAAATCCTGAACTCATCGCTGAAGCCGTGAACGTCGTCGTTTCTATCAAGCGTAGCGCACAGGCCCGCCATGTCGAGGAAGTGGCCATGGTCAGAGGATGGTCACCGAGTGGCGGGGTTCGGGTGGAACGGGCGGCATAGGGGGGGCTATGGCAATCGAAAAGATTCGGCGAGTATCGTTCAACGGGGACGGTCGTAATGAAATACAGGAAACAGTGGCACAGGCAGTGGAAGCAAAGCCCGACAAATTCATTAAACGCTTCAAGGAATTACCCCAGTCACTGGGAGGGCGCTTTATCAGCGCGGATACCTTCAAGGAGACATTCGAGCAATACCGGGAGTCCAAGGAATCCAGAAACCGGTTGAACGGCCCCGTCCATAATTCGGCTGCGGTTCTGGCCGGGGAGCAGTTTCGTCGGGTACTTCAGGAGGAACCAGAGCCAGGAAGAAATGGGGTCATTCTTTTGACTGGGTCACCCGGTTCCGGAAAAACCTCGATGGTATTGGAAAAAACCCGTTGGTCTGACAAAGTGCATGCCATTTATGAGGGGCAACTGGCGGACCCAGACACGGCAATGGCCAAAGTCGGACAGGTCCTGAACCGTGGATTCCAGCCAGTCATTGTCGTAGTCCACACCACGCCTGAACAGGCTCTCGATAATACACTGGAACGCTTTTATGATATCGGTCGGGGAGCCAGCATTGGGGTTATTGCCAAGATTCAGGGAGGATTGCCCGATGGGTTGGAAGCGGTTCGCCATAAATTTGGCGACAGCGTAGAATTGCGGATATGGGATCGGCGGATATTCGACAAACCGGCACTGTATCGTGGATGGGAGCATCTTTCCATCCTGAAATCAGAGGGAAATCATGAGCACATCAGACAACGACTCACCCAGCATCTTGAGTCCAAACGATCCACTCTCACCCCAGATGCCTACCTACAAGCTGCGGGGCTCGCACCAGCAATCTCTGAAAAACATCGAGATCGTGATGGAAGAAATGCGTCAATCCATGATCAATCTGTCAACCGACCCGGAAGAACTGGCGAGAGTAAAAAAACTGCTGGTTTGACGCAGCCCACTGAACTTTCGTTTGTCGATTTTGCCCAGTCTCTGGGCGTGTATATCGACCCGCAACAACTGAAAATTGATGGTCGAGTCCACAGGGCGCATGTAGGTGACGGACCCACAGGGAAAATGGACGCATCCTACCTTCTTGATGATGGCTGGGGATGGGTTCTCAATTTCAAGTCGGATGGAAAACCCGTTTACTATCGCCCGGCAGGATCCACACGAGACCTGACTCCGGAAGAAAAAGCCAGAATCAAATCCAATCAGGATACCCTGGGGAAAAAGCAGGAGGAAAGACGGCGTGGCGCGGTCCTCGAATCTTTGACGCGGTGGCGCGAGTCTCACGAGGTTCTGAATTTCCCCTATCTGGATATGCCCAAATTGCATCCGGCTGGACTTCGGCAAGGGCGAGCACAATTATTGGTTCCCGTGCTTTCTCTGGATGATCAGGATGGCGTACGTTGGGTTGGCATGCAGCGGATAGGTTGGACGGAATCAGGAAAATCCGCCGATAAGCATTTTGTATCCGGGACCAACCCAAAGGGGGCCTTTGCCGTGATCCCGATTGTGGGTAGCGATGAAGATGCCCCATTACACGCTTTTGAGTCAATCATCTCCTCCCCACAAGTGGTGATCTGCGAGGGGATCGGCACTGGGCTCGCCATCTATCAGGCGACGGGACTGCCAGTGATCGCCGCCTTATCTGCCCAGAATCTTCCCGCTGTAGCCCAGTCCCTGAAAACCAGGTTGCAGGGTACTGTGGTGATCTGTGCCGACAATGACAGCGAAAAATCCGCATTCAAAGGCCAGACCTACGCGCTGAAAGCCGCCAGAGTGTTCGGCGTGTCAACGGGCATCGCCCTGCCCATAAAACCTTATGGGGAAACCCCTTCTGGCTATGACGCACGGGATCTGTTGCGTGATGCAGGTGCCGAATCAGTTCTGGCCATCATTAAGAATCCGATTGAACAAGCCCACCTTGAAAAACTCTTATCGCCCCAACCAACCATCACCACAAAAACCTCGGAGACCAAGACCACCATGGAAAACCCTATGCTGAATCCCTCCCAAGTCTTTTCTTTTTTTGACACCCTGAACAAGAGCAGAGAAGAAACGGAGATGAAACGCGACAATCGCATTGTGGCGGAATTAAAACAGACAGTAACTCAGGGTGTAGAGAATATCAGGGAGTTGTTCGAGGCTCACAAACGGGGCGAGACCCAGAAGCATCAGAATCAACCGCAAAGCCCGGCATCTGCGGAGGCCCCGACAAATCCAGAGGCCCCGGCAAGCAAGGTCGAAGTGCAAGGGAGCGGATCCAGTTCGTCAGGCCAGCCCAGTTCTGGCGTCGGACGCGAGTACAAAATCGATCAGGATGGAATTGCCGCTGACTGTGTCCTGGCGCGACTGGATTGGAATGGTGTTCATGCGCTTCGTCAGGCGGGAGATGGCGTGGAGTTGTCCAAAGAGCAGGTTTTGCTCCTGCGTGACGGAAAACAGCCTGACCTCATCGATGAGAAATCAAGCCTCACCGACCTGGGGAAGTTGGCCTATGATCGGTTGGCCAATGCAAAAATCGCACGAGATATGGAGCAGCAGCAACTCCGAACCCGCAATATCGACCAGCAGATGGAAGAAAACACGGCCAGAAAAGCCCACAAAGTGGACCACTCCCATAAGCATAAGGATGACCTGGGGCGCTAATGCTCTTTGGCGCGGCCCGCTGGACGAACATTACGCGGCAACTTCAACATACTCGACTTGGCTTGTTGGAAGCGGAAGCGGTAAGCCATCTTCGCGCAGTCCGGCAATGTGGAACCCGATAGCTTCTCGAATTTCGGATTCGGTTTCTTCCATGGTTGTACCGGGCTCGGTGCCTGCTGGGTAACAGCGATCTGGCACTGACCAGAATCACCGAACTGGTGGGTTACGAAATGGATGGCGCGTTCAATAGGGCTTTCAGGCACGTGGTGGGCATGACTCCGGGCGAATATGCGGTAGACAAATCGGCAGACATCATCCACCTTATTGCTGACGGTGTGCGCCCGCGCCATTTCCGCCACTTCTCGCGGGTAGGTTGAAACAAGACACTTGACAACCGGTTGCTAATAATGAAAACTGGTTGTCAGTTGGATTCCATTGAGGCCCACCGTATGCAGCAAGAAATTTCCCAATTAATCTCAGAGACAGTTGTTGCGATCTTCCAGGCCAACGGGAAGATGCTGGAGTGGGGTAACACATTTTCAGCCCCATTCGGCCTGACCAGTGCCCGGTGGCAAATTTTGGGCGCTATCGCCTGGGTTGGTCAGAAGCAGACGGCTCCCCAGATTGCTGACCAAATGGGGGTGTCTCGCCAAGGTGCCCAGAAGCAACTCAATCTCCTCGTTGGCGA
>NZ_DAHVHV010000067.1:0-7975 GCF_027317285.1 Ferrovum sp.
AACCCTCAATCGCCTGAGGCCTTGTATTGGCACAGGCAACACGGTTTCGTCTTTCCGCGAATTTTTTCAAAAATCCTCTTGAAATAAGGTATATAAACCTTATAATAAGCATGTACCGCAAAATAAATAAAAGAGGCTCCCATGAACCACCTGACCCACTATACCAAGAAGCGTACACAGCCCAGCGGCTCGGGAATCACCCGTCCAGACGAAATTCTGCAGCGCATCGCAGCACGGCTTCCCTTTTTTGAAAAATATTTTTAAATATCTCTTGCATAAGGTTTATAAACCTTATACTATGTATACACCGTATAAAGAAATAAGGAGGCTTCCATGAACTACCTGACCACCCATGCCAAAAAACGCACACAACAGCGCGGCATCCCGAAGTTAATGATAGAACTTTTGCAACGCTTTGGTAAACGCGCCTACGATCACCACGGCGGGGTAATTCGCTACCTGGACAAGGCTGCGCGCCGCGCTGTAGAAAAGTATATCGGCACACATGCCTTCCGCCGTATGCACGAATACTTTGACGCTTATATCGTGGAATCCACTGACTCCGGGGGCATCATCACTTGTGGTCATCGGTATGCGGGCCTGAATACTCACTAAGGAGATCAACATGACAACAAATCACCTCAAACTTATTGTCGCCATCATTATCCCAATGGTAACAGCCATCATCGAAATGGTAGCAGCCGTCGAAGACTTTAAAACAGGAACCAAAAAATGAACGCAACAACGAAATCAGATACCTTTGAACTCACTGGCGATACGCTTCAAACGCTTATCAGCAATATCCGAAGGTACTTATCAGTAGCTGGTGGTGCCGAGGCGATTGATCGAGGACTAAGTGACGACCCACCGGTAACCAAGTTGACCCAAGCCCAGTTGGTTGAAAGTTCCGGGATCAAATTGCCGACGCTCGCCAAAATTCTTAATGGAGAAACGACAAATCCAACGCTCGAGTCGATCTGCCAACTCGCAGCAGGGTTGAACATATCTCCAGCCTTGCTTCTGATGTCAACAAAAGACTGGAAACTCTTGCTCGCAGGGGTCGACCGGATCATACAACTTACTCAAGCTCCCGATGAGAAACAGAAACTCTATATAAAAAAGGCAGAAAAAGTAATGAGCGATCCGGCACCCAATCCTAAAGAGGTTGCCGAAGCGGCCCTAGCCCTTGGCCGCGAGTTTCTTAATAACGCAGAAAGATCACAACAGATCTTGGAAATGTACAAGTTTTCAGCAATGGCCGACATGAATGCCTTGGAACCGGAACAGAAACTTATTGTGCTTGTTCTGGCCTCTGTCTTCGGCTACAGAGCCCCTTCTATTTCCTACCAATCCACCAAACAACAGATCGAGGGCTAAATTATGCGCAACGACAAAGAAGATTTGGCACTACTGAACATTCTTCGGCAATGTGAGGCCAAGGAAAAGATTCCGTTGATCGACTACATCACTGATTCGGGCGAAGGCCGCCTATCTCTGAGCAAAGAATCTGAAAACAAACTGGTTGCAGCGAAACTATCTGAAAGATTTTTTGACGATGAGAAAAATAAACTCATCATCAAAGAAATTCAATCCTTCGGTGGCAATAGTTTGGTCAATCTGATTCGCTCCGGAAAAGGTGTTTCATATGACGAAATCGTCCGCGATGTGGCATCTAAGGTCGGAGCCAAGGTAACGAGCACCGCCAGTTGCGAGGACATGGAAAACGCCATCATCGCCAAGATTATTGAGAAAGCATGGGACAAGATGAGTCCCGAAGATCGCAAAGAAATGACCGAATTTATGCACATTCCCGCTAAAGGACCAGTTACGCTTGCCGCCGTGTTGGCAGCCGCTGAACTTGGTGGTTTTGCGACATTTCAACTTGTTGCCAGTGTTGCCAACGCTCTTGCAAAGCAAATTATTGGTCGTGGACTCGCCTTTGGCGCTAATGCAGGCTTGATGCAAGGGCTTGGTGTACTGGTTGGACCAGTCGGATGGGCGGTGACGGCCTTGTGGCTTGCAGCTGACCTCGCTGGGCCTGCCTATCGTGTGACCGTTCCATGCGTCATTCAAATCGCCTATTTGCGACAAACCATCGCCATAAAAAACTTCAAAATATGCCCACAAGGCCATCCACAGAAAGATCCTAATGCGAAGTTTTGTAGCACCTGCGGCGCACCCATCGCAGCCCCTCTCCTGCAAAACACCTGATCGACAACATAAAAAGGAAACTCGCCATGTTCTTTATTCTAATCTCTGTACTTGTTCTGGGGATCCTTGTCATTTCCCTGGCCTTTGCTTACGCGATGATCATGATTGTCCTGAGTGTCGCTGGCACAGTGTACTTCGCGAGTTTCCTTCTCTTCATGAACACATTCAATTCAGACAACATCGGTATCACATTACTTCTGACTCTCATCACTGGTACGACAATTAACGCACTGTTGTACAGAACGTTTTTTGGTGATAAGTGAACAGCGACAATTGATAAAGAAAATTTATGAATGGGTTTGCAGTAATTTTCCAGATTACAACTAAAATTAGCCATTGATTGAATATTTAAATCTTAATAATTATGAGGCACTAAAATGTATAATATTTTTAATGCGGCAAACAAATCTCAAGAGACGGCCTTTAAAACCATTAAAGATGTCAATAATCCTGACCAAGCAGAAACCTTAAAAGAAATGAATAGAGACAACAATAAGTTTTGGTTTGGTATCTTTGCATTGGGTTGTGGACTTGTTTACGTTCTGACTCAGAAAGGCGAAAAAAATGGACTTAATTTGATTAAGTCCAATGATACAGAATCCTATTGTTTATGTGATGATGCACCACCATCCTTATGAAGTGCAACCTAATTGCCGCCTAGCGGAGTGCCCCGCCAAACCCCCCCCTCAAGGTGTCTTTTTGACCAACTCCGACCACAACGCTCCCACATCCGGCAGGCGCCTGACATAACCGATGTTCTTCGGAATTTCAGGCGCCGGCTCATCGGCTCCACGGGTCCGCTTCCACTCTTTTCTCGTAATGTCCCATAGCTTCTTCACTTGCTGACGGACCCCGCCAAACCCCGGGCTCCGGTGCAGTGAGTGAATGATCTGGTCGAGTATCGCATCCTGTTTCAGCCGGATAACCTGCACGATCTGGTCATGGATTTTCTCAAACTGTGGCTTTTCGTAGCGCCAGGTCAAAACCGGGGCTTTGGCTCCGGGCTTGGTGATTCGCACCAACTCGTACCCCGAATGCCGGATGCGTTGTTCGTGAACAGGGCGCCACAACTCTGACCGGTCCAGATCTTCACCTGGCCAGCACAGCAGCACCCAGTTCACCATCCCGGCCTTGTCATCCAGGTAGCCCAGCCACCGTGTCACCGTCTCCCCTGACTTGCGTGCCTGTAGATCGGTACGACGCGACAGGTTCACCTTGTACCTGGCCGCAAACTTGGCCACCAGAAACGCCACCTTCTCCAACCTGGTCGAACCCTGAATGTATAGTTCGGCTCCGGCTCGCACCCCATCTCCCACCCGCTGCATCCATACCGTCTTCTTGGTAAAAATGTAAGGGTTGGTGGCGGCTTTCCCACGGTACGCGCTGGTGCGGTTCTGGCCAGGTTTGGGGGTGGTCTGGTTTTGGGGTTTATTGGTCATGATGCAGCAATAATACTATAAAACCGTTAAATGTGGCACGGTATAAAGAGATTCCACATATTTTAGACAAGCCACAACAACCAGGGTATCATCAACCCGTCACAGGCTCAGCCAAGCCACGATACATCCGCATCACCGTGTCGTGGCCGCCAAGCCAACGACACTCAATCACCGGGGCGGTGTTGCCCCATACGCAAGGTATGCCAACCTTGCGCAGTCCGGTGAAGCGTGGTGCTTTTAGTCAAGCTCGCCACGCTACGACGAGCGCGTGGGGGTGTATTTCCCCCACATCGACTCATTCCCCGTTTCACCACAACGTAACGTGGCTTTGAAATTGGGCGACGTGGAAACCCAGGCAGGCAGGAAATGGCTTGTCCTTGGCGATACAAACGAATGGGGAGACAGCGCAAGATCGGCTGTCGTCAATACCCCGGCGGCATGTCGTTGGCCAGACCCGCAAGGGAACTTGGGCATGACGCTGGCGCAGACGAATACTGTTGAGGGCCACGAATCAACGTGGCATGTCATCAACCCGCAAGGGTATGGCTGGTCTGTAAGGACCCAGGGGCGCGGGGAAAGAACCTTGAGCGCTCGGCACCTACGCAAATAGCGGGGGTCATTGGATAGCTTATGTCGTCTAAAAGCGGTGCTGGAAAACCGCAATGTGCAGGCAAATGAGCCGTTGGTCAGGTAGTCAACTGGCTAATCGGTAATGTGGATACGTTGTGTCGGGTAAGTCACCGGCTTTGGAATCTCGCGGGGCTGAAACCAGAAAATCTGGGTAAGCGTATGCGATGGCACAACATGGAGCATGGCGGCGCGTTTGCTAAGTAGGGAGTATCTAACACGGGAAGCGCCGACCCCAAAAACGACTGGCAATCGTTGCAGTATTGGGAGGCGTGGGAGATTGTGGCGAGAATTCGGCCAGTAATGACCAATTCGATTAGGTGTTGAAAACAAGGGCTGAACCGAGGTTAAGGTTCTTGTGAGTACCGAAAGCCCAAACCGGACAAAAAGTGATTTTACCGCAGGGATGCGGCGTGTTGGATGTATGTGACAAAGACGGGGTTTGGCAACCCCGTGATCCGTGCAACCAGTTTGGCGACTGGAAGCACGCCCACAGGTGGCACTGTGGGAGTTGGGCTGGCACAGTTGGAGGCAGATCACCGCGACAACGAGGACAAGGGCGCCTGCTTTGGCAGGGTGTTGAAGTTTTAACCATTGAGACGCTCCACGCAGCATGGGAGTTGTGTCCCGGACCTGCAGGATGCGAGTACGCGTTTCTTTTAGACACTGAGTGTCATGCCGTTCGCTAAAAACGGCTCTATCGACCAAACACATGGTCAGGCCACACAGCTCTGCTGTGACTTGGGGCCACAAACGACCGGGCTATGTCATTAAACTGGCTGCACCGCTCACCCTTTTTAGGGTGGGCGGTTTTTTCTGTCCGGATCAGACAACGCTGCCGGAAAAAAGGGAGGGATGGCCATAAATGCTACCGCCCGCCCGTAAATATCGTGACTGTCACAGCATTAGGCAATACAGCGCCTGGTTGAACGCCCCCTTTTGGATTCCACAAAAACCCATCAGAAGCCACAGGAGACAACGAAACATCAAAAACATACACAACCCTATCCAGGCACAAAAAAACGTCATCAGCGCGCTCGTAGCGCCTCTGACATACAAAAAACCAACAAGACCTGGCCGGAAAGAAGAAAAGTGGGGGGAATGGCGCCAACAACAAAATCCAGGATCTCCCTTGTTTATAGTGACAGTCACGGAATATAATAGCGTGACTGTCACAAAATTATGGGAGAAGCCATGCTACAACCGGATCAAGGAAAGAAACCTGGTAGACCTGCTACCGGCAGGAACCGGTCTGCTGCCGAACGCAAGCGCGATCAGCGAGCACGGGACATGACTGCCATATTTGAATCTGACAGTGAAACCTGGACCGAAGCGCAATGCCTCACGGTGTTGTTGTCAGGCTCTCGTTTCAAGAAAGGGTCTCCACTTCAAAAAGGGGCCTGGGAGCGACTGGGGAAACTTCGCGGGTTTGTGTGACTGTCACAGATACGCGTTGACAGCACTTGAGCACTTTCCTTGTTACGCCTTTTCAATCGCCAGAGATACTCGCCGGCCATTCTTTGGCTGGCCCCCCATGCGGAAAAGACACTTTCCGGAGTCTTCCATCCCCTCTACCCCACGGTTTACGGCCAAAGCAACGATGAAACCCGCTGTTATCTGATATGGCTCGTTCACCGGACACTTGTCACAATAGCCAATCGTGGATGGTGGACTTCGAAATGCCCAACTCGGTGGCGATTGCCCGCAAACTCATACCCCTAGCCCGCATCAGGCGGGCCGTGGCGCGATTATCTGCGCTGGCCCGTAGTCTTGCCTCCCCTGAAGCCTTTCCTGCCTCAGCCTGGTTCGTGGCCTTACTTCCGCCTTTTGCTCCCTGCTTGGCCTGCCAGGCTGAGTAGCGCTCCGGCGTGAACTTCGACCAGGTATACTTGTGAACGCTGCGAACGATGTGTTTAACTTCGCTGGCGTGTAGCGGTATCCGAAATTCTGCGTTGCGCTCCAACGCACGATAATTTAAGGCTTCAAGCCAACGTTCGCTGCCCTTATCCCAAAACCCACGAATGGCACGGTATGCGTAAGCGCGAAGAAAATCGAACAACGTGCAATTGCGCCCAAGTCCGTATTCAAGCACCTTGCCACGCTTTGGAACAAACTTCTCCAGGTCAGGCAACCACTCGGCAAGATAGCCAAGATCATAAAACCCAGGGGGGCCTTTGTAGGTCCTCCAGAGCGGATGCACCGGATTCTTTGTGATAAGGCCAGCATAGCCAGGGTCAGCCTGCAGTTTCTCCCGCATGAGGCCCTCGATGCCAGCCAAATACCGCACGGGCTTCTCGTGGACACCATGCCCCTCCATAAGCACCGGAGCCGATAAACCCCACACAAGGTGCGCATGTCCATTCTCGCGATTGACGGTCGAAAAGTTCGGCGACGGCAAATTCGCGTCTTCCCAGGCGAGACCTCCGCTTGGCCGATCAACGTCGAAAATCGCCCAAACTCTCGAGTGCGGTGGGTTGATCTGGATGTATGGCTTCGTTAAGGCTTGCTGGATACTGCGGATTCGCAACCCAACCGATAGGTCATCAGTGCAATACGGGCGATGAGGTAGTCGGTCTTTGTGCCCAAAAAGATCAAGAAGCAATTGTTCATTTTGAGTTTCGCACGAACTTGTATGGTAAAATTTCATCGTGTCCTGCCAAGTCTAGTTGGTGGGGCCAATGCTGTCGTGGACTGCGAATCCTCAACAGCAAAGTGGAATCAGAACGATGGTGACTGATTCCATTATTTTTTGCAATCTTTTTGCAAAAAAATTAAAGAGATGTATCCATCGACACAAGCCCGCTATGCGGGCTTGTGTGCTTTATGATTACCAAAACGATCTGGCCGGAAAAGAAAAGTGGCACGGCGGGATTGACGGGTTCTCGTTCCCCGAAGAAACCTACCACGGCAAAAGACCGTACAGCCCAAGATTGGAAAACTTCGTTAGTTTATGTGACTGTCACGGCGTTAACGCAGTTTACCCAAAAAGTTCGGCATGCGTACCAGCGCGCACAAAGACAACCAAGGCAAATTTACCGCTGTTATCTAACTTGTAGGTCAGCAGAAAGTCACCCCCAATGTGACATTCCCTGTGCCCATCCCAGTCGCCCCCTAACGGGTGATCGAGCCATTCAGGACCAAGTGGGCCATCATTTGCAATCAACAGGAGCATCGCTACCTTGAGCCGGTTCATGTCGTACCGACCTGATCGGGACAGACGCTCCCAATCCTTGAGGAAGGACTTGGCGTAGTCTGCTGCACGCGGCAGCAAGGCACGCTTACTTGCTGCTGTTTTTTTCGAGGTCATCGAACAATTCAGTAGCGGTCGCAAAACGGGCGCGGCGTGCGCGAGAAATCTCGTCGGCCTCCATCATCGCTGTACGCGTTTCGGCATTCGGCACTTTGAGCATAAATGGCAGTTGCTTATCAGCGACAACGCGCATCAGAAATACACGCACGGCATCCGAAACAGAAAGGCCCATCGCTGCCAGGGTTTCTGTAGCCTGCGCCTTAACTTGCTCGTTCACTCGAACATGGACCATCGTAGTAGTCGCCATAACACCCCCTTCCTGCTTCCTGTAAGTTGAGATCTATTGTATCTCACCCAGTGAAAATGATAACCGGTCTTTTGGTGTGAAGTCTGCGTTTTTGATTTTTCCATAAATACGGTTTTTAGGTCGATGCATTTCGATGACGGT
>NZ_DAHVHV010000068.1:0-7865 GCF_027317285.1 Ferrovum sp.
CGGTATGCTGGATAGTTCTTCCAGACTACTGTTATCCCTGCTCAATAACGTGCTGGATTTTGCCAAAATCGAAGATGGCAAGATGACCCTTGAACACACGGATTTTTCCGTGTACGGTGTCCTCGGGGAAACGGTCAGGATCTTCCGTTCCCAGGCGGAGGCCAAGGGCATCCTGTTTGATACCCGCATTGCGGCTGGGGTCGACCGTTTGTGCGGCGACCCCCTTCGGCTGCAACAGGCGCTCGCCAATCTGGTGGGCAACGCGGTCAAGTTCACCGAGCGGGGCAGCGTCACCCTTTCCTTTTCGGTGCTGGGAGAGGACGAACGATACACACGTGTGCGCTTCGAGGTGGCCGACACCGGTGTGGGGGTTCCTGTCGGCGCGCAAGGTGAAATATTCGAGAGTTTCACTCAGGCGGATGCCTCCACCAGTCGGCGCTTTGGCGGCAGCGGGTTGGGGTTGACCATCACCAGACACCTGGTGGAGGCCATGGGCGGGCACCTCTTCTTCGAGAGCACGGAGGGGTTGGGTAGCCGGTTCTGGTTCGACCTGGCGCTGGAGAAATCCCTCCAGAGCCAGCCAGAGGGGGCCGAAGTCGTGGCATGGCCCGGCGTCCGGGACCTGAGTCTCCAGGAGAAGCCGCCCCGTATCCTGGTGTGCGAGAACGATGCCACCAACCAGAAGATCTTGCTTCGGCTACTGGAACTGGCCGGCCATCATGTTTCCGTGACCACCAATGGTGAAGAATTGTTGGACCGACTGGAGCAGGAGGCCTTCGATCTGGTCATCGCCGATCTCAACATGGCTGGCATGAGCGGGACCGAGGCCCTGAAACTCTACCGCCTTACTCGTCCGGACGACACCCGCACCCGTTTTGTACTGTTTACCGCAGACGTAACCCTGAGCGCGCGCCAGGCTGCCCAGGAAGCCGGATTCGACGCCTTCCTGGGCAAGCCCGTGGACGCTTCCATCCTGTTTGGTACCATCGCAAACCTGCTGGGCAAGCCCGCCACCACTGCCGAGCACTGGCTGACTGCCGTTCTGGGCGGCGCCGGAATCCAGCCTGTCCCAGCAGCCTCTGAGGAAACTGGTGCCGTTCTGGAGGCCACCACCCTGAAGGAACTGGAAATTCTGGGTGCGGGCGATGCCCTGTTTGTGCACCGTCTGCTGTGCAACTACCTGAGCGACTCGGAGGAACTGCTGGACCAGATCGATCACGCCATCAAACACAAGCATTACGGCGCTCTGCGCGACCATTGTCACGCACTCAAGGGCAACAGCCTGGGCATCGGCGCCCGCGATGTATTCGCCCGCGCCGAAACCATGGATCGGGCCGAGATGGGTGAATTGCGTCTTCACGGCGCAGCCATGGCCGCGTCCCTGCGCAGGGACTATGCGGCTGCGCGTGCGGCCATCGAGGATTATCTTGCTCGCCGTCAGGCGGCCTCGCGTTAAAACGCCCGGGCGATTGCCTGTGCCGTTCCGACTTCCTGCTGCGCAACTTTGCGATCCTGCGCCCGCACCAGACGCTCCATGATTCTGAGGTCGCGCTCCTTCAAACGCAATGCCGCGTCCACCCAGATCTCGGCGATTTCGTACAGTTCCTCCACGGTGAGGGGATTCACGCGCTGTTTGGCGCGCTGAATGGCCTGGAATGAATTGAGGGAGCGGTGATTCCGGCGTATCCAGTCATAGAGAGCCCTTTCGCCCTGACCGTCCTCAGCCAGCACGTCTACCACGCCCATTTCGTGCAACTCCACGGCGGTATAAATTTTGCCCGAGCGCACCATGGCTTCGGCCGCCTGCATGCCGATCCTGCGCGATAAGAGGCTCAGTGCCCCCATGCCTGGAAAGAGGTTGAACAGCACTTCCGGGAATCCCATCTGGGCGCTTTTTTCTGCAATCATCACGTGAGAGGAAAGCGCTCCTTCGAACCCGCCTCCCATCGCCTGGCCCTGAACCAGGGAGATGGTCGTGATGGGCGCTTGCATGTTGTGGAGGACCCACAAGTTATCAGTGCACAATCTGGCGTAGGACAACAGTTTGTTTCGTGCCTGAGTCCGGATCGCTTCCTGAAATTCGGTCAAGTCTCCCCCGAGATTGAATACTCCTTGGACACTCGAGGCGGAAACCAGATAATTTGCCTGATAAAAATTTCCGTTTGAATAAACGTGCCCTTGAATGCTTTCAAGATGAGTATGGTGCCGTAACGACTCTTGCAACACCGCCCGGGTAAAACAGGGTCTCGGCTCGGACTGCATGAATGACCACATGACACCGTATTCTTCGTCGAAACGGGTGCGAATTTGCTCAAAGCCGACATGGTCGTACTGTTGAAATTCCACAACTGCGTTCATGATGTTCTCCCGGTGAGTTGTTTGGGCCGCCAGCGCGCTTGCGCGCCATCAGTCGCCTCACAAAACCATTCCAGATGGTCACGCCCACTATAATTCGCCTTTACCCTGACTCAATTCGGGTATAAAGGCGGTAAATTGCCTTCAATTCAGTGGATTGCGCCTGCTCCGGTCCGGGTTCCCATCCCACGGGCGGTCAGAGGTGGCTCAGCAGCGTCCTGGCTTCGTTTTTCTGGGGGAATTCCTTGGGGCTGTTGACCAGACTCTCGAGGATTCGACGTCCCTGGTCCTTGTTTCCCGTTTGAACGAGCGCTTCGGCATAGTGATATTGAATATCCAATGCCTCGGGCATCCGGGTGGCCACCGGTTTCAACAGTTCCAGTCCCTTCTGGGGGTTTCCCTGGCGGGTATAGATCCATCCCAGCGTGTCTTCGATATTGGGGTTGTCCGGGGCCAGTTGGTATGCTTTCTGGGCGGTTTCCAGGGCAAGGGCGTTATGGGTGTCCAGATACAGATACGCCAGGTTGTTCAGGATGACCGGATTGTTGGGGGTTTTTTGCAGAATGTACTGGTATTGTTCGATGGCGGATTTTTGATTGTTCTCGGCCAAATCCCGTGCGGCAAGATAGTTGCGTCCCACCAGATCGTTGGGGTGCGCGGCCAGCCAGCGCTGGATATGCTGGTCTGCCTCCCGGGGTTTCCCGCTCTGGACCAGGGCGTTATCCAGTTTGAGTTCTCCCACGGTGGTGGCGAACACCTTCTGGGCCTGGGCGTAGGCAGCCGTGGCGAGGTCATAGCGTTGCTGCTGGAAAGCGATGTCTCCTTCCAGGATCGGGCCTTCGGGGGATCTTGGGTGGGATCGCTGATAATTTTCGGCCAGGCTCTGGGCTTCCGCGTACTTCCCGGTCGTCAACTCCAGTCCCACCAGGCGATTCAGGGCATCCAGGTCATCGGGTTGCAATTGAAGCGCTTTTTTCAGGGAAGTGATGGCCCCTTCGTTCTCCTTGTCCAGGGTCTGTGCCACCGCCAGGCGCAGGTAGGCCATGGCGGACTGGGGATTCAGTTCGGCAATTTTGGTGTAGGTGGCAATGGCTTCCTTGTTTTTTCCCGAATTCAGTTGCGTCTCGGCCAGCAGTTCCAGCGCCGTGGCATTGTTCGGGTTGGCCGTGACGGCAGCCTGGGCCAGATTGAGGGCTTCCGCGGTCTGTTTCTTTTTCAGGTAGAAGGTGATCAGTTCGATGTCCGGGGCCAGTACCGTGGGATTGGCCACCGAGGCTTTCTTCAGCCAGTCCACATAGGTCTGCTCCTGTCCCTGGAGGGCGGCCAGGCCAGCCAGGCCTTCCATGGCCTGAAGGTTTTTCTGGTCATGGCTCAGCACGGATTCGAGGATTTTCTGCGCACCGGGGAAATCATGCTTTTTGACGGACAATTGGGCCAGATTCAGAGCGGCAGGGCTGTAGGCCGGATCCAGGGCCAGCGCCTGGGTGAAACTTTTTTGAGCGGCCGTCAGGTCGTTCAGGCCAATGTAGGCTGCTCCCTGGAGGTTATAAAAGTTGGGGTCCCTGGGGTTTTTGCTGATCAGTAACTGGGTATGTTTGAGCGCCTTGTCGTAACTCTTGCTGCCCAGGTAGGTCAGGACCAGGGCGTTGTCGGCCTGAAGATAGTTGGGGTCCAGTTTGCTGGCGGCCTCGAGGTCCGAAATGGCCCTGCCTTCCTGTCCCGTGGCCAGCAGGCTCAGGGCGAGTTGGGTGCGCAGGACTGCATTCTGGGGGTTTTCCTGGGCCGAAAGGGCAAGGATTTTGGAGGCTTTTTCAAAATCGCCCAGTTCGGTGTAGATCTGGGCGGCCAGGGCCGAGGTTTCCGCGTCGGTTGGTTCGGCGCCCAGAAGGGGGGTCAGTGTTTTCAGGGCTTCCTGGGGCTGGTGCTCCTTGAGTTCGACGCGGGCCAGCATTTTCCGGGCATAAAGGTTCTTTGGGGAGGCGCTGACAAACTGACTCAAATCCTTTTGGGCTTCCTCATAGTGGTTGAGTTGCAGGGCGGTCAATCCACGCAGGAGAATGCCGGGCATGAAATCCGGGGCGGACTTCATCACGGCATCGAGGTCGTCTCGCGCCACCGGGTACCGTTTGTTCCCGTAATCGATGAGCGCCTGCAGGTATTTGCCCATGAGGGTGTTGGGCAGCACCTTGTTGTAGGTGTTCACTTCGGCTTCGGCCTGATCCAGTTTCCCCATGGCCAGATACAGGGAGGCCAGACTGGCCAGCGCCGGGCCGTTTTTCGGGTCGGCGACCAAAGCCTGCCGATAGGCGGCGAGGATCTCTTCGGGCGGCGCATCATGGCCGCGCAACAGGTCCCCCTTCATGATCCAGGCCGTGGCATC
The DNA here is from genome assembly GCF_027317285.1 of Ferrovum sp. Lineage (NCBI taxonomy): Bacteria > Pseudomonadati > Pseudomonadota > Betaproteobacteria > Ferrovales > Ferrovaceae > Ferrovum > Ferrovum sp. Next base: position 4,736 of record NZ_DAHVHV010000068.1, read on the forward strand.
CTGGGGGTTGGTCCGGGTGATCTTGTCGATGAGCTGGGTGGCTTCGTCGGTTTTCCCCTGGACCAGCAGGAAACGGGCCTGACTCCGCTGTACCCGGGCATCCGTGGGGGCCAGTCGAAGCGCGCTGTCGAAGGACGCCTGCGCATGGGGCAGATCGTTCAACCCCAGGTAACCATCCCCGCGCAGGACCAGAAGTCCCGCGGCCTGGGTGGGGGGCAGAGTGGCATCGGGTTGGACTTCATCGATGATTTTCTGGAATTCCCCCCGGGAGAGATATGCCTGTCCCAGGGTTTCCTCAACCTCGCTACTGTGGTTCCCGGACTGGAGAACCCGGTGCAGTTCATCTTCGGCGGCGGCCAGGTTGCCGGTGTTCAGGTAAATGGTCCCCAGCAATGTGCGGGCCTGGAGGTTATTGGGCTCTTTCTGAAGCGCATTTTTGAGTTGGATGATGGCAGCCTGTTCTTTCCCTTGGGCCTGATAACTCTGGGCTTCCTTGATCATGTCCGGTACCGAGGCGCTTTTTCCGCAACCGGAGAGGGTGAAAACAGAAAGAAGAAGCGTCGAACAAAGGGCAGCGAGCGGGGTTGTCCTAACTTTGAGGGAATGAGACATGGTCGTTGATTCCTGATGGGTTAAGAGGCAGATGTCCTGATTATAGCGAGTGTGGGGGCCTCAAGAGAATTCTTTTGGGCTCAGGGAGTTGACCCATCCCGCGCTGTGCTGAATGACCTGTTCATTCGATTGGCGTCGTGAAAAGGTATGATCCGCTTCGGGCAGGTCATGACGGGTGACGGCCGGGGATGAAAGCCAGGATTTCCAGGGATCGGAGGCCTTGACGGTCTCCTCGAATTCCCGGGCCGTCAGGTCCTGGCCGCTGAGAATGAGCAGGGTCGGTCCCGCATAGTCGGTCAAGGCGCGCTGCATTCTTTCCGGCAGAGGGGGGAGGGGGTCCAGAGGGGGGGATGGCCGGGCCATTTTCAGGGCGGCCGTGCAGAGTTCCCGGAGTGACTGGGTCAACCTGAACCGTCCGGAGAGGATTTTCTTCCACAACTGTCGATCCGTAAGGCGGTTTCGATAGTAGTGCTTGATCTGTGCCTTGGCCAAACCTTGCTCGGTGCGGGTCCACGGGTTGCAAAGAATCAGGCCGGCAACCTCCGGATTGAGGCGGGTATGAAAGATGGCGGCAGAGGCAGCATCGCAGAGTCCCCATAATACGATGCGTCGGGTGGCCGGTGAGTGGGTCTGGAACGCCTGGAAGGCTGCGCTGACGTCTTCCTGGATTTCTTCGAAATTCCGTAGGGCGCCTGTGCTGTCGCCCATTCCCCGGTAATCGAAGCGCAGGCTGGGGATATTGTGTCGGGCCAGGCCCCGGGCCAGCAAGGTGAATTGGCGATGACTGCCCGTACGGCACTGGGGGCCGCCCACAATGATCAGTACCCCGAGCGTGGCGGGGTTTTCCGGTTGAGTCAGAATGCCCACCAGAGCGTCGCCCCGGCATTCGAACGTGAGCGGCGTTTCAGTGTAGGGCATGAAGCATCTGCCCGGTGGATCGGGTGATGAGGTCCGGACAATCCGTGATTTCCTGGGTCTGCCAGAAAGGTTCCCCGGCAAAGGAATGGAACGTGACGCGCCCCCCCCTGGTCTGCCAGGATTCGAGAAGGCGCTGGGTGGCCGGGGTCGGCAGACCATTGGGTCCCTGCAACTCGAACCATTGGATTGGCAGGTGCAGCGGGGGCGTCTCTGAAAGGTTGACGTGATCCAGCGCATGGGCCAATTCCGGGGTGAGGTCGTACCCTCCGATTTCCAGAATTTCCCCCTGGTGAAGTTTTTCCCGAAGCGCTTGGGTCGTGATCCTGGACGAGTCGCTGGAGGCCATGGATGCCGCCACCCGCAGGCGCAGAAACTGGGTCAGGAACGTCGAACCGTTGAACACGGGTTGCCACAGGATGCAGGGCAGCGTGGTTTCGTTTCGTTCAAGAAAATCCAGGGCCAGCAAGGCGCCCAGCCTCAATCCCCAGAGGCCCACCGGACAGGAGAAACGGGCCGAGAGCCAGGCCAGTCCCAGACGCAGGTCAGCATGCCATGTTTCCCAGCGTGCATCGCGCAGTTCGCCTTCGCTGTCGCCGCAGCCATGAAGGTCCATCACCAGGACGGCCACGCCCGAGGCGGCCAGAGCCTGGGCCTGCAGGGAGACCATCCGGCGCGATTTGTTCATTTCCTCGCCAAAAGGCGGCACATACAACCAGGCGCCGGAAGGAGTCCGGGGGGGAGCATGAAGAACGCAGAACCGTTTTCCCTCGTCGGCCTGAAGATAAAAAGGCAAGGGAAACGACGGGTCGCTCATGGGCGCAACTTGTGATCCACGAAGGCGGTCAGCGAGCCCAGGGTCCCGAATACGTCCGCGTTGATTTCATCGTCCTCGATGGTAAACCCGAAATGCTCTTCCAGCGTGGTGATCAGGTTGACGACGGCCATGGAATCCAGTTCGGGGATGCTGCCCAGCAAAGGGGTCTCGGCATGAAACGAAGAAACTCGGGGGCCGAGTTGCAGCACCTGATCCAATAGCTCCCGAAGGGCGTTTTCAGTACTCATGACGGGAATTTCTCCAAAATCGGTCTGCCGCATTATAGTACAAGGCCGCCTCAGGCGGCACTTGATGCAGCGTCGGCCGATGGGCTACGCCGAAGCGCCCGACCGGTGCGGCAAGACACCGCCGGTGGAAGTGCCCAACCCCAAACCCTATTTAAGCAATTTTTCTTTTGGTGAGGTACGCGATACCGAACAGGCCGAGGCAGATCAGCATCAGGGGCATGGGTTCGGGAACGGCGCGCGGAGGGGGAGGGGAGTCTCTCATCCCGGCATTGGTAAAGGCGGTGGAGTACGTTTTCCCGCTGGAAGAGGTTCCATAGGCGACGGCAAAGGTGCCTTCGGGCAAGAGGTTGTTCTGGATGTTGAGGTAATCGTGCCCAGCAAAACCGCTGGTCTTGAGGGAGAATACATAGATGCCAAAGTTCGTGGCCTGGATGCCGTCAACCGCCAGAGCTGCAGCACTCCAGTTGGTAAAACTGTTGGATTTGTCGGCCCCCGACAACTCCAGAAAACTGTAGACATTATTAGAGGAGGTCATGGC
>NZ_DAHVHV010000069.1:0-7663 GCF_027317285.1 Ferrovum sp.
CCACGCTTTCGGCCGTAATCACGGAAATAATTTCGTTATGGTCGTCGAGGCCGACTTTTATCTCGGCATTGACCGCGCCCTTGGTGATTTTCCTGATTTTCCCTACAAACTGGTTTCTGGCACTGGTTCTCATCGAAAACCTTTTATAAATATCTTGGAGATGAGTGAAACTTTCCATATCCGTCGCCAGATCCTCCATTACCCCCTGAAATTTCTTTTCACCTTCCCGAAAAACCTTGACCAGTTGCTGGCCATGCTCGGTCAAAATCGTTCCTCCTCCATGGCGCCCCCCGATGGACCGTCGTACCAGCGGATGATCGGACAGATTATTCATGGTGTCCACGGTATCCCATGCGGCCTTGTAACTCATTCCAATCGCTTTTGCGGCCGAGGTGATCGACCCGTGGGTGGCAATCGCTTCAAGCAACGTTACCCGCTGATCTCCGAGAAAAGACAAGCCATTTTTTTCGAGCAGAAGGTGGGCCTTCAATTTTGAAAAATTTTCCATGGAGTTAGAATGAAAAAACAGGTTCAGTGTGAAAAGCGATCCGTCCCAGTAATTCAGAGACCCGTTCATTGAGGGGATGCTTGACGATCTCGATGGGATCACCCTCCTGCACCACGCGACCCTGTTCGTAGATGATCAACTTGTCTGCCAAAGACAATGCTTCGCCCAGATCGTGGGTGATCAGAATCATGGGAATCTTCAACTTTCGCTGAAGCAGTTTGAGTTCCGTCCTGATCATTTTTCGAACCGCGATATCCACCGCTGCCAATGGTTCATCCAGCAATAGAATCCCGGGTTTTCTCATCAAGGCCCGAGCCAATGCCACCCGCTGCTTTTGCCCCCCTGAAAGCGCCCCTGGGTAACGGTTCTCCAACCCCTCAAGTTGAAACAGGGCGATCATTTCCCGGAACTCGCCAGTTGCCTGGCCCGACGTTCGACGACCGTAAAGAATGTTCTGGCGCACGGTCATATGTGGAAACAATGCATAATTCTGAAGCAAATACCCGATCTCCCTCCTTTGAGGCGGGAGATCGATGGATGCGGAGGAATCCAGAAAAACCTGCTCACCCACTTGAATATAGCCTTCATCGACCGCCACAAACCCGGCAATCGCCTGCAAGGTCATGGATTTACCTGACCCCGATGGGCCAAAAATCACCGCGATTCCCTCCTGGGCAGCCCAGTTGACATCGAGCGCGAATCCTTCAAGATTTTTCTTCAGGCGGACAGTCACATCCATCTGCCGCGACTCAGTTTGCCTGACAAGTAAATGACGAACACTGAAATGCCCGTCAGCACCCAGGTCAGTTGCCCGGCCCTGGCATCATCGCCAACTTGAAAAGCAGAATAGAGGGACAGCGAAAGGGTACTGGTCTTTCCCGGAATATTTCCTGCGATCATCAGCGTTGCGCCAAACTCTCCCAATCCTCGAGCAAAAGCCAATACCACACCCGCCATGATTCCGCCCCGTGCCAACGGCAGAATCACATGCACAAAAGTTTCCCACTTCGACTTGCCCAGGCTGTAACTAATCCTGATCAAGTCTTCATCCACGGACTCGAAAGCAGATCTGGCCACCCTGACCATGAGCGGCAAGGAGACGATGAAGGCCGCAATCACTGCCCCTTGCCAGGTAAATATCAAGGACCACCCCGTTAACCGGTATAGCGGCGCCCCGATGATACCTTCCCGCCCCAGCAACACCACCAGGCAGTAACCCACCACTGTGGGGGGCAACACCATGGGAATGGTTACCACCGCATCGATGATATTTTTTCCCCTGAAATCACAGCGCGCCAGGACAAAAGCCAACGCCATCCCGAACAGGGCGACCAGCAGAGTGGAACTGGTCGCAACCCAGAGCGAAATCTTCAAGGCGGAAAGGAATGAAGCCATGTCGTTCTACCCCCCCATTACTTCATGATCATCACTTCGGTTGATTTGATCAACGCAACCACATGGTCTCCCACCTTGAGTTCCATCTCTTCGGCACTATCCCGGGTAATGACCGACACGATCATGTTTTCTCCGGATTTCATGGTAACCTGGCACTCCACTTCACCTTTCTTGATCGCAAGAACTTCGCCCGCCAGTTTGTTCTGTCCGCTGATTTTCATGATGGATTCCTTTGGTTGGATTGATCGGCTCGGCACTTTCCCATCGTCTTGAATCCGAACCTGGAAAATGCTTCTCTCCCTTCAGGCCCGGCCAGAAAATCCATGAACTCGCGTGCCGCCTGGGGGTGAGTTGACTGTTTCAAAATGGCCACCGGATAAAGGATCGGTTCGTGGGACCCATTGGGCGCAACCGCGATAACCCGGACCCGATCTTTCATGATCAACGCATCGGTGGAAAAAACCAATCCCGCATCGACGTCTCCTCTGGCCACATACTCCAATACTTGTCGCACATTTTCTCCGTAAACCATCCTGTCTTCCGGCAAACCGGAGAGTCCCTGAAATTTCAGAATCTCTTTGGCGTACCGACCTGCGGGCACGAAGCCCGGATCTCCCATGACCAGACGAGGGACTCTCGCCAGATCCGAAAACCCCCGTATCGAGGCTGTACTGGCTTTGGGAACGATCAGAACGATCTCGTTCGATAGTAAATTGCACCGGGAATCATCCCGTATCCGTTTTTTTTGCTGAAGCGCATCCATTTCTTTCCCGGAAGCACTGATGAACAAATCCACCGGTGCCCCCTCCTCGATCTGTTTCTCCAGGGGGCCAGAAGCCCCCAAATTGAAAAAAATCGTTTCATCAGGATGTCTGGACTGATAAACCTCCTTCAGAACATTCAAGGCATCCGTCAGACTGGATGCGGCAGAGACCATCAACTCAGCAGCTTCCCCCTGAGCAATCCACAGGAAAAACAGAGCCGGGAACCAACCCAACCTCACCCCCGCTAACCTTTTATTCATATAAGTCCGTACATAACGCATGATGCTCTCCGGATTTGGGCAGGGTGAAAGCATGGTCAACTCGACCCGCTCATCCGGTTTTTCATTTCATTCAGATTCTGGTAGGCCACGAAGGTTTTCTGAGCCACTTCCATGATCCTCTCCCATCCAGTCGGCAGGTCCTCCGACAGATCGTGCAAATCCATCTTCAACGCCGTCGCCTGAGCATTGAGTTTCTTCAACGCCAGTTTCATATCATTGGCTTCATCCATGATTCAATGTCCTTGTTCCTTTGTCAGTTAACTGTATCTGGCGACTTCCGGAAATTGGGAAATCATGCTCACCCCGGCCTCCACCAGTTTTCCCCCTTCTTCTGCCAACTTTTCCATGCTGGGAAAACCGAAGCGATGCACGTCTCTCAATTGCTTGTTGACGACGATCAAACGCCCGGCAATCAGAACCATCCGACCAAAACCTTCGTGATGCATCTTCATCATGGGACTCACCATGACCTTTGTCTGTTGTTCGATAGCCATCCCAACCGCGTTATAGAACAGTTCCAGACGCCAAATGGTCTCGGGGTCCGGATCGCCCATGATCGGGATGGTCTTTCTCTTTTCCTTGTCAAGAAGATAAGGCTCCAGCAATACTTCATCGCTTTTCTTTTCCCAGGTTCCATAGGAATCCTGGGCGCGCCACTGTTTGACCAGTTCCTTGACAAACACGGATTCCATTGCAGTTACCTCTTTGGCTTCAGCCAATGCATGACTCATTACACCCCCCCTCAATAGTCAACCACAGAATTGCCCCCCATACCTCAGAGCCCATAATCCAGCACCCTCCTCAAAAACAGTCTGCTCGAATCTCGATGCAACCCGAAATCAGGAAAAATTTCCTACTCCCAAGGCGCCGGCTTCCGCACCTGCGCCCATATCGGGTTATAGAGTGCCTTGTCGATTTCATGAACCAGAGCCACCATTCCATCGTAACCGGCGTAGGCATGATGTCTTTCCTGATTGATGTCAAGCCAGGGCATTTTGGCCTTGAGGGCGACAAATTGCGATCGCCCGCCCGACAACATGATCTCCGCCTTGGCATCCTTGAGCATCGCGTACATCTCCCTGGGAGACATGTCATCGATCATGTGAGCGTCCTCCCCCATTATTTCCTTGATTCTTGCCTTATCCTCCAGGGTGGATTTCTTGACACTGGTTCCAACGATTTCCATGCCGACTTCCTGCAGGGCAGAGACCACAGACCAGGACTTGACTCCTCCGGTGATCAACAAAACCTTACGGCCTGCCAGTCGCTGTCGATAGACCTCGAGTTTTTTCCAGGCTTTCGACTCTTCCTCGGCAATCAATGCTTCAGTGCGCGCCAGCAAGTCATCAGGGGCACCTTGCTGAACGAGCAGTTTCGCCGTCTGCCGCAGGGACTCGCTCATGTCGGAGATCCCATAGAAAGAACCCTCGAAATACGGAATTCCATAGCGCTCTTCCAGTTTTCTGGTGATGTTGATCATGGCCTTCGAACACACCATCATGGTGGCACGAGCCCGATGTGCCCAGGCAACCTCCCTGTATTTGGCATCACCGGAGATACAGGACAATACACGGATGCCCAGACGCTCAAACAGGGGCAGGACTTGCCACAGTTCGCCGGAAAGGTTGTATTCACCGATGATATTGATATCATAGGGAGTCGTATATTCAGGTTCTTCCGTTCCAATGACATAATCCAGCAAGGATTCCCCCGCCAGTTTATTGCCGAGATTCTTGTTTCCCACAAACCCGGGTGAATCAACCGGAATGACGGGTTTCCCGAATTTCCTGGTCGCCGCCTTGCACACGACTTCGATATCGTCGCCGATCATGGCGGTCACGCAGGTCTGGTAAACAAAGACAGCGGGAGGATCGTACTTTTCGATGATTTCGCGAATGGCTTTGTAAAGACGCTTTTCACCCCCATAAACCACATCCAGTTCACCGATATCGGTGGTGAACCCGGTCCGGTAGAGACGTGATCCAGAGGACATGGCACTGCGGTTGTCCCAGGAATTTCCTTCGCAGGCAATGGGCCCATGAACCAGATGGGCTGCATCGGTAATCGGCTGTAAGGCAATCTTTGCCCCATCAAAAGCACAGCCCCCCGCAGCAGCACCAGGGACCAGTTGTTTGGTACAGCCCTTCTTTCGTTCCTTTTCCGCCTTCCCCTGGTTTTTCTCGCAACCAGGCTCATTGAATACTTCCTGTATCTTGATATTGAGTCCGGCCATGATCAGTCCTCCAGAATGATGGCGACCCTGCAGCCCATGGGTCAAAGGAAACAAAAGCAATTATCGTGCCATTTTCAACCCATTGATTTTATTAAACCATGATCCTGTTGCAAAGCAAACAATTAGAACAAACGAAACAATCACCCGGAGCAGGACAAGTCGCCGGATTTATCAGGGTAAAGAAAAAGAGGTACGCAAATGGGGCATCTGCAGAAGAATACGCACCAGACTGGATAGCGCGCGATAACGATGGCCGTCGGTGAGGCTATAACTTGAATCGCCCGGTCAGTTGATTGAGTTCACAAGCCATGCTCACCAGCGCCTTGGTGGCCTCATTCACCTGTTCCGCCGACTCTGCATTATTCTCCGCCCCCTGGGCAATCTGTTCGATACGCATCGCCACCTCATGGCTGGCGGCACTCTGTTCCTGCACTGCCGCCACGATGTCGGAAATTCCCGCCACCATCTTTTCCGACTCCCGGGCAATTTTGTCGATGGCATTCCCTGCTTTTCCGGCCTGCACTTCCCCATGCCGAACCTTCTCCACCACGAGATCGATCATGCGAATCGCCTCCAGAGTGCCTTCTCGAATTCCACTTGATACTTTCCCGATCGTTTCGGCGCTCTGGGCGCTCTGCCCGGCCAACTTTCTCACTTCATCGGCCACGACCGCGAACCCTCGTCCCTGTTCCCCGGCGCGCGCCGCTTCAATGGCTGCATTCAGGGCCAGCAGGTTGGTCTGGTCGGCAATCTCCTTGATGGAACCCACGATCTGCGTGATCTGCCCTGCACGCTCCCCCAGATTCCGAACGGCATCCGAGGCTCGCAGCACCTCCTTGCTGATCACGATCATGTTGTCGACCACCTCCTGAACCGTGGTCATTCCTTCCTTGGCTTCCAGCAACGAACGGGCCGAAGTTTGTCCCACCATGTTCGCGTTATCGGCCGTTCTATCGATACTCGAGGAAATTTCCCCGACACTGGCTGTTGCTGCCCGAGAGAATTCGGACTGCTCCAACGATATCCTGGCTGCTGACCGGGAAGCCTTCTCCGTCTCCAACGTACGGGTATTGATGTTTTCCGACGTGGACATGATTCGGTCGATGATGGCGCCCATCAAGACCTTGGTGGACTGGACCTTGTCCAGCAGCGTGCCTACCTCATCTTTTCCACTGATGTCTGCCGGTCGACTGAAATCCCCTGCCACGATCTCCTCGAGGTGCTGTGTCACGGTCAGAAGAGGCCGCGCAACATAACTGCGTGACACCCAACTGAAGATGAAAAACAGCAGAACTTGCAAGACGACCTGTGCCGCCAGCAATGTCAGGACGATGACGTTCAGGCGGGCAAATTCTTTTGACAAATCCGCCGTCTGACCGGAAGCCCCGCTGCCTGATCCTACATGCCCTTGATGACAAAGCAAACAGTCTGCGGCATCATCGAGAATGTTCGAGCGAATCTGCTGATAGGTGAGGAAGGTAGAACCCGTCAACAGCACGAACAGGAGCGGCTGAACCATGACCTGCATCTTGTACTGGACAGACAGACCGGAAAACCAGTGTTTCAGGGAAAAAGGTAGGGACGGAGCCTGCGTGGGATATCGTCGATAGAGCGCTTCAGCATCCAGAACCTCCTGACGTGTAGGCTTCTTTCGATACGAAAGGTAGCCCTCGACACGCCCATTCTGAATGATGGGAGAAACTGTGGCCAGGACCCAGTAATGATCGCCATTTTTTGCCCGGTTCTTGACAAAACCGCGCCAGACACGACCCGACCTGACTGTTTTCCACAAGTCGGCAAAGGCCCACTGGGGCATATCGGGGTGACGCACCACATTATGACTTTTCCCGGCGAGTTCAGTACGCTCGAACCCGGAGATACGCACAAAAGACTCGTTGGCATCGGTGATGATGCCTTTCGGATCGGTGCGCGTAACGAATACGACCGATTCAGGGTAATCGATTTCATGCTGCGTGACGGGCCCGTTGTTTTTCATGAAACATTTTACTCAGCGCAAAAAACCTAAAAGACCACCAGGATGGGCTCATCTGAAACAATATACTGGCAGGCCAGGCGCCATCTGGGCGGAATGTCCTTGAACATGGGCTGTTCGCTCTCGGCCTTGGACAGTTTCCCGTCCCGTACGAACTGGATCCTTTCGAGATACCCTATGGTTATCCACTTGGGAGTCCGCCGCATCGGAACTATTTTCACAGCACAAGCCCCGCACTTTCCCTCCCCACACACGCAGTTCCTGCGCAGGTTGTATCGCTCCATCAATTCCAGCAAACTAAAACCGGGAGATGTTTCCACGACCAGTTTATCCTGCATCGGTGGCGTCAAAAATGTCACCATCACCATGGTTCACCCCATTTCCGGAGTTCGAACGCGACAACAAGGGGTGAAGAGCGATGCTGTGCCCGCCACCCCCGACCTTGCTTCAGCGAATGATGTCGAAGCTATAATCGCTCTTGGCAGGAAT
>NZ_DAHVHV010000006.1:0-62986 GCF_027317285.1 Ferrovum sp.
CTGCTGATACTATTTTTGGTTGCGCGTGCCCTAAAACGAGAATTCTGGAAAGATATCCATTAGAATGGGAGATTGTCCAAGTTGAGACGTATCCTATGATGACCTTATATTCTGGGACGACCTGTCCCTTCAGCCAACGCAGTCGCATCGTGCTGTACGAGAAAGGTATGGATTTTCAGATCGTGGATGTGGACGTGTTCAATCTGCCTGAAGAGATTGCGGTGATGAATCCCTATAACCGCTTACCCGTTCTGGTGGAGCGCGACCTCACGCTGCACGAATCGAATATCATCAATGAGTATATCGACGAGCGTTTCCCTCACCCGCAGTTGATGCCACCGGAACCCGTCATGCGCTCCCGGGCGCGGCTGTTTCTGCATCGCTTCGAAGTGGAACTGTTCAGCCATGTGGTCACCCTGGAATCCGGGGCCGCGGCCAAAGGCCTAGCAGACAAGGCCCGGGCGTCCTTGCGCGACAATCTGACGCAAATCGTGCCAATCTTTGTCAAGCAGAAGTTTATGCTGGGTGAAGATTTCACCATGCTGGATGTGGCCATTGCGCCTCTTTTGTGGCGCCTGGATCACTACCAGATCCAGTTGCCCAAGCAAGCCGCCCCCCTGCTCAAGTACGCCGAGCGGATTTTTTCCCGCCCTGCTTTCATCGATTCCATGACACCGGCTGAAAAGGCCATGCGGAAGTAAGACCGTGTCCCGTTCAACCAAACCCTATCTGGCTCGTGCGCTTTGGGAGTGGTGCGAGGACAACACCATGACTCCCCTCCTGCATGTTCTGGTGGAGGGAACGGGCGCACGGGTGCCCCCGGCCTTCGTCAAGGAAGGCCAGATCATTCTCAACATCAGTGGTTCCGCTACGCGCCAACTTTCCATGAACAATGGGGGCATCGAGTTCAATGCCCGCTTCAACGGAAGGGCGGAGCAGGTCTGGGTGCCCTGGAAGGCCGTGCTGGGACTTTTTTCCCGGGAAACAGGGGAAGGCATGGCCTTTCCTCCAGATGAGCATGAATGGGATGAAGCATCTTCCAACGTTTCCCCGGTTACCGAGGGGCCTGCCTTGAGTTTGGCGATTTCCCGTCTTTCCTCTGAAGAGACAGAAGAAAATCCCTTACAGGATTCCTTCTCTATCGAGGAAGCCAAGAAAACTACCGGAGAGGGATTGGTTTCTGCAATTGAATCGAAAAAAGAAACTTCGTCAACAAAAAAACCCACACTTACGCTGGTTAAATGAGATAATACGCGCCATCGCCGTGCCGGCATAGCTCAGTTGGTAGAGCAGTTGATTTGTAATCAGAAGGTCCTGGGTTCGATTCCTAGTGCCGGCACCAATAAAATAAATGGCTTAAAGAAACAAACTCCAAGCCATTTTTCATTTTTTAGCACTGGTGGGGCACTCACCAAAAACAATACCCAACACCCCGACCGGACCGCCACCCCTTCCTTTCCAGTCCACCTGCGTTGGCGATCTCTATCAAGGTTGGAATATGTGGCCCTTACGCAACTGTTTCGGTAACACCATTGGTTGAAGCCGCACCCAGAAATGGTGTTGCCAAACGTACACCGCCACCCATCTTATGGGCATGTTTTGCATACAGTGTTTTTGCCCGGATGATTTCGTAGTTGGTCGGGCGCGGATTGAACGCTTGTCTGCGCATTCCCCTTGCTCACCTTGTGCGCCTGAAAGCGAGGTGAGTTCCGAACCAGTATTGCACCAGCAGGGGGTCGCGGACATTACTACTTTGCGCTAACAGGAACCCATCGGCTACATACCGCCCGCCGAAGCTGAGGTAAACTACTATCGGTGATTAGTGAAGGCCAAAAAATGGTAGTCAACTTGCCCAAAAAAGACAAAGACAATATCGCAATATGAGCCGAAAACGACAACAGGCAGCGGCAAACCAGGTGGTAAGCAGCCCGACAGCCATTGAACGCCTGTTTGCTCAGGCACTGTCCCTTCATCAGCAAGCGCTTTTAGCAGATGCAGAGTTGCTGTACATGAAGATCCTTGAGCGCGACCCTAGCCATGTGGCCACTTTGCAGTTGATGGGCATGGTTGCCGTCCAGACTGGGCGAAACGATATTGCTGAAAGTTTTTTAAGGAAGGCGATTGGCCTGAAGGATTCCGATCCGACGATACACTTTATCCTTGCCGGTATGCTGCTAGAACAAGATAAGTTGGAACAAGCTATGGCGCATTGTATGCGAGCACTGGCACTCAAGCCAAACTTTGCCGAGGCATACCTCAAACTGGGAGATATTTTCCAGAGGTTAGGCAAACTACCGGAGTCCGAATCCAGTTGGCGTCAGGTGTTGGCTCTCAAGCAGGATTCTGCCGAGGCGTATGGCAAGTTGGCGATGATTTTCGATGCGCAAGGCAGACGACAGGAAGCTGAAGCTTTCTGTCGTCAAGCCTTGGATCTTGATCCGAATAATGCAGAGACCTGCAATAACCTGGCTGGAATTATTTATAAGCAGGAAAGGTTTTCAGAAGCTGAAGCTTTCTGTCGTCAGGCATTAAAACTCAAACCGGACTACGCCGAGGCGCACAACAACCTGGGCAGTGCCCTTGAAGAACTAGGGCAACTTGAGGATGCTATGGCGAGCTATCGCCGGGCGCTGGAGATCAGACCCGATTTGGCCGAGGCGCACAACAACCTGGGCAATGCCCTGAATGGCCTAGGGCGATTCGACGATGCGGTAGCCAGCTATCGCCGGGCGCTGGAAATCAGGCCCGACTACGCCGAGGCGCACAACAACCTGGGCGCCACTCTCAAGGATCTGGGGCGGACGGACAAAGCTGAGGCAAGCCACCGGCGGGCGCTGGAGTACAAGCCGGATTTTGCCGAGGCCTACAACAACCTGGGCAACGTCCTCAGTGACCAGGGGCGCTTCGCCGAGGCCGAGGCCAGCCTCCGCCGGGCGCTGGAAATTAAGCCTGATTACGCCGAGGCGCAGAGCAACCTGCTGTTCTGCCTGAACTACCACCCCGATTTGAGCGCGGAAGAGATCTATCGGGCGTACCAGGAGTACGATGTGTCCTTCGGCATTCCGTTGCGTTCGACTTGGCGCACGCATACCAACGACAAGACTCCGAATCGCCGCCTGCGGGTGGGTTACGTCTCTCCCGACTTCCGGTATCACTCCTGCCGCTCCTTTTTGGAGCCGCTGCTGGCCCACCACGACAAGACCCGGGTGGAAGTGTATGCCTACGCCGAAATGAAGAAAGCAGACGACGTGACCGCGCGCTACCAAGGCTACGCTGAGCACTGGATCCCCACAAAGGGCGTGAGTGACGAGGCGCTGGCGGAACGCATTCGCAACGATGGCATTGATATTCTGGTTGATCTGGCGGGTCATACGGCGGGCAACCGGTTATCCGTATTCGCCTGCAAACCTGCCCCCGTTTCACTGAGTTGGCTAGGCTACGGCTACACCACCGGATTAAGTGCCATCGACTACTATCTTACCGATGCAGCCAGCGTTCCTGCGGGCAGCGAGGGATTGTTTGCCGAGCAACCCTGGCGCATCGTCACACCTGCCCACAGCTACCGCCCGACGGCTGGCATGGGCGAGGTCAGCGACCTTCCCGCCCACCGTCGTGGCTATATCACCTTTGGCACACTGACCCGTTCGGTACGCATCAACCACCATACGATACGGGTGTGGTCGGAGTTATTGAAACGTGTGGATGGCTCGCGGTTGGTGATCGACAGCCTCAATTTTAAAGATCCCGCGATGCAAGCGCGATTGGCAGCAAGATTCGCAGCGCAAGGTATAGTTCGTGAGCGGCTGGAACTTGGCTACCACAGTCCGCCATGGGATGTGCTTGCCGGCATCGACATCGGGCTAGATTGCTTCCCTCACAATTCCGGTACCACTTTGTTCGAATCGCTGTACCTGGGCGTGCCATTCATCACCTTGGCGGGACGGCCTTCAGTAGGCCGCCTGGGTAGCAGTATCCTGCGGGGGATAGGGCATCCCGAATGGATAGCCGGGAGCGAAGGCGAGTATGTGGACAAGGCCGCGGAATTGGCGACCGACTTGGGGCGACTGGCAGTACAGCGGGCAGCGCTACGCACTGAGATGGAACGCAGTCCGCTACTGGACGAAGCGGGTTTTGCACGCAAGGTGGAAGATGCGTACCGGCAGATGTGGCAACGCTGGTGTACACGCGATGCGTAACGCAGTGTGTATTGCTCAGACAGTGACTCGGAAGTGACATTGAAGGATCAAGGAAAGTTTGGCTTACCAGATAATATGGCGCGTTTCGATTTTATTCAGACCCCATTAACTGGGCTGGTCCTGGCGCAACGCAAGGCGATAGAAGACCATCGGGGGTTTTTGTCGCGCTTCTATTGCGCGGAAGAGTTTGGCGCAGTAGGGATCACAAAAAATATTGCCCAGATCAATCACACTCTCACGCGTAAAAAAGGCGTGGTGCGTGGATTGCATTTTCAGTTTCCCCCACATGCGGAGGCCAAGTTGGTGAGCTGCTTGAAGGGGGAAATATGGGATGTTGCGGTCGATCTGCGGCGCGACTCACCCACATTCCTACATTGGCACAGCGAGGTTCTCTCGGCTACAAATCGCAGAAGCCTGCTCATTCCGGAAGGCTACGCACATGGATTCCAGACGCTGACCGAGGATTGTGAGTTATTTTACTTGCACACCGCTGCCTATCACCCTGAGGCGGAAGGCATGCTGAATGCGGCCGATCCAAGACTGAACATTGCCTGGCCTTTGCCGATAAATGATCTCTCCGAGCGAGACCGCGAGCATCCTTTTATTGCGCAAAATTTCCAGGGGGTCATTTTATGAAATGTCGCCATTGTCAGACCGAATTAACATTGCAACTCATTGACCTTGGTTCTGCACCCCCTTCCAATGCGTACCTCACCCAATCGACAATGCGCAGAGCGGAAAAATGGTTTCCGTTGAAGGTGCTGGTTTGCGAATCCTGTTGGTTGGTGCAGGCCGAATCGTATTCAAAAGCGGCAGAACTGTTTAATGACGAATATGCCTACTTCAGCTCTTTTTCCGACCAATGGTTGAAGCATGCCGAAAACTATGTAAATACGATGATGGATCGTTTTGCACTGACGGCTGATAGCCATGTGATTGAGGTGGCCTCGAATGACGGATACTTGCTGCAATATGTAAAGCAACGAGGCATTCCCTGTCTGGGTATCGAGCCAACCGCAAGTACCTCTGAAGCGGCACGCCTTAAGGGGATCGATACAATTGAAGAGTTTTTTGATGTCAGTCTTGCTGGTAGCCTGGTAAACCAGGGTAAGCAAGCCGATTTGATAGCCGCCAACAATGTGTTGGCGCATGTGCCTGATATCAACGGTTTCGCAGCAGGGTTTGCCACATTGCTCAAGCCGCAGGGTGTAGCCACCTTTGAGTTTCCTCACCTCATGCATCTAATTGAAGGCAGGCAGTTTGATACGATTTATCATGAGCACTTTTCATACCTCTCCTTTTCCGCTGTAGTAAGTATTCTTAATACAAACGGGCTCTCGGTTTTTGATGTCGAAGAACTGGATACTCACGGCGGCAGCCTTCGTGTTTTTGCACAAAGAAAAGATATGGGTAAGCATCCCGTCAATAGTAGAGTAACAGGGCTACTCAACATAGAAGCCGCTGCGGGAATGAACCGTACAACTTATTACGAAGGCTTTCAGGCGCACGCGGACATGGTTAAAAACGACTTCCTCAGTTTCTTGCTGGGAGCCAAGAGAGCAGGCAAGACAGTAGCCGGATATGGCGCGGCGGCCAAGGGCAATACTTTGCTGAACTATGCCGGCGTGCGTCCAGATCTGTTGCCTTATGTGGTGGATCGCAATCCTGCCAAGCAGGATAAATTTCTACCGGGTTGCCGCATCCCGATTGTTGCCGAAGCGCATCTAAAACAAATTCGACCCGACTATGTGGTGATCCTGCCCTGGAACTTGCGCGAAGAAGTGATGGTGCAACTGGGATATATACGCGAGTGGGGAGGGCAGTTCGTAACGGCAGTGCCAAATATTGAATTTGTGTAGGCATGGAATCCATGCCAATAAAATTATCCGGGAAAATACAACGCCGGCAATTTAGCGCTTACAATAATGCCGAGGTTGGAGCGATGAAGGTGCTTTTTGAGCGAATGGTGGCTGGAGCAGTGGGTACTCGACGACTATGGCTGGCTGGCATATTGAGCACAAAAACTGGCGTTAGATCCTTGGTTTGAGAAATGAGGTTACCGGGTTCTGGAGCTTCCTACAGGGCAAGGTTGGTCATTAAATAAATATTTTTGCTTTGCAGGGGAATTGGTTATGGAAGGCACTTGCTGACTCACGTAAGGATGATTCGGGTGTGATTGTGAATTTACAACATCAACCGTGGAAGGACGTATGCTGACGTCAGTAAGTAACAGGCAGGAGTTATTGCGGAATTTTTTCCACGAAATGTTCCGTATTCGGGTTGTCGAGGAAACACTTCTCAACTTGTTCGCTCATGGCGCCATTGGCGGCACGGTGCATACCTGTCTGGGCCAGGAAGCGGTAGCAGTCGGGGTGACTTCTGCCCTTAACCGGGAAATGGATATCATTTGTTCAAATCACAGAGGGCACGGCCATTTCCTGGCCTATTGCAGAGATGGCCGGGGCTTGATAGCGGAGATACTCGGCCAGCCCTCGGGCGTTTGTGGGGGTATTGGCGGAAGTCAACATCTGCAAAAGAAGAACTTTTATTCCAATGGGATTTTGGGAGGGATGGCGCCTGTTGCCGTGGGGATGGCCTATGCAGAGAAGTTGAAGGGCAGTGGGGCGGTGGTGGTGCAATTCATGGGTGATGGGGCGATGGCGGAGGGTGCGGTTTATGAAGCATTGAACATGGCTTCTTTATGGGGTCTGCCCATCATGTTCGCAGTTGAAAATAATCAGTATGCCCAAAGCACTCATTGGAGCGCGCAACATTCGGGCGCGCTGGAGCAGCGTAGCGAGGCATTCGGCGTGCCTGTTAGCGATATCGATGGCAACGATGTGGAAGGTGTGTATGACACGGCACGGCGGCTGATCCGGGAAATTAGGTCACAATGCGCCCCACGTTTACTCTTCATGCGCACTTATCGGCTCGGGCCTCATAGCAAGGGAGATGACTTGAGGGATCCGCAGGAACTTGACTATCACCTTCAGCAAGAACCTTTGTACCGCTTGCGAAAGAATCTTGACCCGTCTTGGGTTACAGATGTTGAGAGGCAAGTGCGCCAAGAGGTGGCGATGTTGGTGGACGATTTGAGAAGAAGTTGATCGTGGCAAGTTATTTGATGGAGTTGCAGTTAGGGTTGGCCGAGGCGTTGACGGCTAATGAGAAGGTGGTCGTTCTCGGCGAGGATTTGGTAGACCCTTATGGCGGAGCATTCAAGGTCACCAAGGGATTGTCTACCCGCTTTCCTGGGCGGGTCATCAGTACACCGATTTGCGAGGGCGGTTTCACTGGCGTGGCCGTAGGGATGGCTCTGCGCGGTTTCCGCCCAGTCGTGGAAATCATGTTTGGGGATTTTCTAACCCTTTGCGCCGATCAGATCGTCAATCACATGACCAAGTTTCCTGGCATGTTTAACGGACAGGTGAAGGTGCCGCTGGTGATTCGGACTCCAATGGGCGGTGGGCGTGGCTATGGTGCAACTCATAGCCAGAGTCTGGAAAAGATGTTTCTAGGGTTACCAGGCATAAAGGTGGTGGCACCCAGCCATGTGCATGCTGCGGGCGACATCTTGCAGTATGCAATCCTCGCGGACGATGACCCAGTGCTATTCATCGAAAATAAACTACTTTATCCCTTGGATCGATACGCTCATGTTCTCATGGAACAAAGCGCCGAGATACCGGGTTATCCTACAGTAGCATTACGGAATTTCGGTTCCGGTCAGCCGGACGTTATAGTCATATCCTATGGGGGGCTGAGTCGTGAACTTGTACCCCTGTTGGAGAAATTGCGGAGCGATGAACTCAACGTAACTGCAGTTTTCCCGTCAAGTTTGTGGCCGGTGCCGATCAAAACTTTGGTGCGCTATGGTGCTCAGTGTGGGCGCTTGGTTATTTGCGAGGAAGGAACTACGGGATTCAATTGGGGTAGTGAGGTGGCGGTTCTGCTTTACGATGCTCTGCGTGGCAATTTGCTGGCGCCCATTACCCGGTTGGCGGCTGCATCGCAGGTGATTCCTGCGGCCCGCCAACTGGAAATGGAAGTCTTGGTTACCGCTGGAAAAATTGAAAATGCAATATGGGAGTTGATGTCATGACCACAGTTGTGCGTATGCCGTCGCTAACTGCCAATGAGGATCAGGCGGTTATTGTCGACTGGCGCATTGACGATGGGGCTCCGGTCAACCGAGGCGAGGAAGTTTGTATCGTCGAAACCACCAAGGTTACCTATGAAGTGGTAGCCGAAGCCGATGGGTTTCTTCGGCATCTGGTAGAAATAGGTCAAGTCGTCAAAAACAACCAGACCATTGCGATGATTACGGCAACACCGGATGAGGACTATGCGGTTTTACTGGCCTCATTGGAAAAAACGGAATCGGTAACGACTGATCGGCGCTGGACCAAGAAGGCGGAACTGGTGGCAAAGAAACTTGGCGTGGATATGAGCATTCTGGTCGCCAAGTTCCCTGACCGTGTTATCACCGAAGCGGACGTGTTGGCGTCCAATAAACCGGTTTTTGAGGGCAGGGATTTGGTGGAAGATGCTTACCCCGGCTTGCGACCCCAGCGCATTTTACTGATCGGTGCGGGCGCGGGTGGTGGCTTCGTGACCTTGGATGTGATTTCACGAGTGCAGCATCAGCGTGCAGTCGGTATTCTCGACAACAATGCCGCGTTGCATGGCAAGACCATGATGGGCGTGCCAATTCTCGGTCCCAATAGCATGGCTGCAGAGTTCTGGGAAAAGAGGGTTTTTGATGCAGCAATAATCTGCATTACGGCCAATATCGCAGATCGCGCTGCCATTTTCGAGGATATGCGGGCCAAGGGTATTCGCTTTGCTAATGTGATAGACCCCTCCACGATAGTCAAGAACTATGTGTCCATGGGTGAGGGTAATCTGATTATGGGAAACGGTTACTTGGCGCCTTCTTGCGTCTTGGGTGATAACAACTTCCTCGCCAGCCATGTCTGCATAGAGCATCATACCAAGGTTGGCAGCCATTGCACCTTTGGTCCGCGATCAACCACGGCGGGAGCCGTGACGATTGGTGATCGGGTAAAGTTCGGTATGGGTGTTCTGGTGGAGCCCTACTTGACCATCGGAGATAATTGCCTGATCCCTTCAGGATGTGTACTCACTAACAATATTCCGCCCAACTCTGTGGTCAAGATGCAATTTAGCCAGACCATTAAAGCAAGAGATTAATATCATGACAGATGAAGCGAAAGATCCATCACGTTTTCGTCAAGCCGGGCAAAATACGGAGGCTGAGCGCAGTTATCGTCAGGACATGCAGCGCTATTTCGATGAAAGTGCCGGAACTAGTTACGAAAAGATCGAAAATTTTCCAAAATACCTGTCGCGTCAATCCTTGGCGCGCTATCTGGCGCTTTATGACATTTTTTGCAAGGCACTGACTGTACAGGGGGACGTTGTTCAGTGTGGTCTCAGTTGGGGCGGTTCTTTGATGTACTTCGGATTGCTTTCCGCCGTTCTTGAGCCGGTCAATTTGCAGCGGCGAGTGATCGGGTTCGACACCTTTGAGGGATTTCCTTCGATTCATGATAAAGATCATCAAGTCTCCCAACTGAAGAGTGCAGAAATGCGTGTTGGTGGTTTTGTTGCCGACGCTTATTCAGATTTGTGTCGCGCAGTTGAACTATTCGATCAAAATCGCTTTGTTGGGCATGTGAATAAAATGGTGCTTGTCAAAGGTGATGCTTGTCAAACTATTCCAGAGTTTTTGGTGGCCAATACCCATACCGTTGTCTCGCTCCTTCATCTGGATTTTGACCTGTATGAGCCCACGCGAGTAGCCCTGGAGCATTTTCTGCCTCGCATGCCCAAGGGAGCGGTGCTGGTGTTTGATGAACTGAACAACCGAACTTGGCCAGGGGAAACCACAGCGGTTATCGAAGCTTGCGGCTTGAGAAACCTCAGGGTACAGCGTTTTCCCTTTGAACCATATCTTTCCTATGCGGTATTGGGGTAATGCATTTCACACTGGTCGGATCAATCCGACTTGTTGGATTGAGCTTGGAGGATAACCTTATGGCGAGAAGTCATTCCCCGACCCGGGTTGGTGATTCGTCAAATAGACGACTGTTTCATTTACCGAGATGGCGTGAATGATGTTTACGGTACTTGGCTCTGGTGGTTTTATCGGCGGCCAATTGGTGGATGCTCTTGAAGCAATAGACAGGGCAGCTGTCTATGCGCCGCTACCCAAAGATGGGGCGGATATTTCCGACGAAATATTTGACCGCGATCTAGGTCATGTTTTTTATTGTATTGGGCTCACCGCAGATTTTCGAAGCCGCCCTTTAGATACGGTAAAGGCGCATGTATGTTTATTGAGGAGACTGCTTGATCGAGGCCGGTTTGAGTCGCTAACTTATTTGTCCAGCACGCGGGTTTATGAAGGTGCTGCAACGACTGATGAATCGACAATGTTGCAGGTGGATCCGACAAACCCAGGGCACCTCTACAATTTAAGCAAGTTGATGGGCGAGTCCTTGTGTCATGCAAGCGGGCATAATGCCAGGGTGGTTCGCTTGTCGAATGTTTTTGGCCGCGCCATGCCGGCGCAGAATTTCATTAGCCGAGTGTTTCATGAGGCTGCGAGTACAGGGCAAGTTCAATTTCTGACTTCTTCCCGCTCAGCTAAGGATTACGTTTCTGTCAATGACGTGGTGCGCTGGTTGCCGCAGATTGCGCAGCATGGTATTCATTCCACCTACAATGTTGCCAGTGGAACAAACTTGAGCAATGCCGAAATCGCGTCATTGCTGGAACAAAAAAGGATTGTGGTTGGTTTTTCTGAAGGTGCTCCGGATTGGTCATTTCCGGTTATTGACAACAACCGCTTGGTTGAGGAATTTGGCGGTGCGCAGAGTAGTCTGGCCAACGAATTTGAATATTTGTTTGATTGTTTTATCAATCACGATAATGGTATCGAAGATGAACGAATCACTTAACCAGTTTGAGGCGGAAAAAGCTGCCCGCATAGAAGCATTTGGAAAAGACATCGCATTTCAGAATCGATCGCGCGATTGGTTGGAAGAAAGCATGCGCAAGTCATATGTATACAATTTTTCCTGGCTAGGTCGTCCTATCATCCAAAATCCAATCGATATCATGGCAATGCAGGAGATCATCTGGAAGGTAAAACCGGACTTAATTATTGAAACAGGAATTGCTCATGGGGGCTCGCTCGTTTTTTCGGCTTCCATGCTGGAATTGAATGCCGCCTGTGGCGGCCCCTCCGATGCAGAGGTATTGGGTATTGATATCGATATTCGCCCACATAACCGCAAGGCGATCGAAGGACATCCTATGTCCAAGCGCATTGCCATGTTTGAAGGTTCCAGCACTGCACCTGAAGTGATCGCACAAGCGAAGGAAAAAGCGAAGGGAAAGAATCGAATACTTATTTGCCTAGACTCCAACCATACCCATGAACATGTACTCGCTGAATTGGAGGCGTATGCCCCACTTGTCAGCGTTGGAAGTTATTGCGTAGTCTTCGACACGTTTGTGGAGGACGTGCCAGCCTTTGTTTTTAAAAATCGCCCTTGGCATCCAGGTAATAGCCCAAAAACCGCAGTATGGGAATACTTGAAAACTCACCCTGAGTTTGAGATTGATAAAAGCATTCACCAGAAGTTGCTCATTACCGTTGCGCCTGACGGATACCTGAAAAGGATTTCATGATAGAAGCGCGCATAAAACCACCTTTGTATACCGTCTTCCTTAAAATCAGGGATAAAGCATGAAAGCCGTCATACTTGCCGGTGGCCTGGGCACTCGTATCTCAGAAGAGACTCACCTCAAACCAAAACCCATGGTTGAAATCGGCGGAAGGCCGATCCTATGGCACATCATGAAGGTTTATTCACACCACGGGGTCAATGACTTCATCATCTGCTGTGGCTACAAGGGTTACGTCATCAAGGAGTATTTTGCAAACTACTTCCTGCACATGTCGGATGTCACCTTCGACATGATCCATAACAGCATGGAAATCCGCCAACACTACGCAGAGCCATGGCGCGTGACGGTGGTGGACACAGGTGAGGAAACCATGACCGGTGGGCGACTGAAACGGGTATCTCCTTATCTGCATGGGGAGGACACTTTCTGTTTTACTTATGGCGACGGGGTTGGGGACATCAACATCACCCGGCTCATTGCTTTCCACGAGGCGCAGAGAGTAAAAGCCACGCTGACCGCCACCTCGCCACCCGGCCGCTTTGGCGCGTTGGAAACTGATGGTGCCAGGGTGCTCAGTTTCAAGGAGAAGCCTACCGCCGATGATGCCATGATCAGTGGTGGTTTCTTTGTGCTCTCACATGAGGTCATTGATCTCATTCAGGACGACAGCACCCCGTGGGAACAGGGCCCTCTGGAAAAATTGGCCAGAGACGGCCAACTGGCCGCATTTCACCACACGGGTTTTTGGCATCCCATGGACACTCTTCGCGACAAGACTTATCTGGAAGAGTTGTGGGCTTCTGGTCATGCTCCCTGGAAGGTATGGAAATGAATGCAGACTTTTGGGCGGGCAAGCGGGTATTCCTTACGGGCCATACCGGATTCAAGGGAAGCTGGCTCTCACTCTGGCTGCAAAGTCTCGGGGCTGAGCTTACAGGCTGTGCCCTGCCTCCACCCACTGCCCCCAGTTTGTACGAGGCGGCCCAGGTCGGAGAGGGGATGCGCTCGATCATGGCGGACATCCGCGACCTGCCGGCTTTGCAAACCGCCATGCAAGATACGGCCCCCGAGATTGTCATCCACATGGCAGCGCAATCACGGGTGCGCCATTCTTATATCGACCCGGTTGAAACCTATTCCACCAATGTCATGGGGACGGTGCATTTGCTGGAAGCGGTGCGGCATTCTCCCAGTGTCAAGGCGGTGGTCATCATCACGACCGACAAATGCTACGAAAACCGTGAATGGCTCTGGGGTTACCGGGAAAACGAGCCCATGGGGGGTTATGATCCCTATAGCAACAGCAAAGGGTGTGTCGAGCTGGTCAGTTCTGCCTATCGGTTGTCGTTCTTCAACGCCAACACCTACGCGCAGCATGGGGTAGCCGTGGCCACGGCCCGTTCAGGAAATGTCATTGGGGGTGGTGACTGGTCACCGGATCGGTTGATTCCGGATATTCTCGCAGCGTTTGAAAGCGAAAAAATTGCCATGATCCGCAACCCCCAAGCCATCCGCCCTTGGCTCCATGTTCTGGAACCGTTGCGTGGTTATTTGACGCTGGCTGAGCGTCTCTATGAAAGCGGTCCCATGGATGCGGAAGGCTGGAATTTTGGCTGCTGGGACGATGATGTTCAGCCAGTTGGCTGGATCGCTCAGAAAATGGCAGACCTCTGGGGTGGGGGTGCAAGGTGGCAAACGGATGATCGGGATTATCCCCATGAGTCCGCCATCCTCAAACTAGACATCTCGAAAGCCAAAAGCCGCCTTGGCTGGTATCCGGTTCTTCCTCTAGAGGAAGCCTTGGGCCTTATCATTGACTGGTCAAGGCAGCGGCAAGCGGGTGTCGATATCCGGAAGTTGACGCTGGGCCAAATCAACGTCTATCAGGCAATGGCACCAAGTAAAACCTGACCATGTTTTCATTGAATTCCTGTACCTTCTGGCCTTCACTAGTGCCAGAAGATGCTTGGAACTTTCTGCCAGATTGAGAACCTGTTCCAGTGAAATCCGAGTGCAGGGAAGAGTTCCATATTTTTTCGTCGTTCCCACAATGTCATCCGGTTTCCTTCGTGCGGTAACGGTCAATGTAGTCACGGTGACGCCTTCGTGGTTTCTTGATGAACCCCATGGTAATGCGGATTCGCCTTACTTTTAATACCTGTCTTGACAACGGGGTTCGCCATAGTATCCTTATGGACGAGTTGAATATAAATCCGATTCCGGGTGCCCTCGTAGTTGGGTCAAATTCAATGAAAGAGACGGCTGGCAGTGCAACAACAAGGATGCTGTCATGAATCATGGCGTAGAAGACCTCGTGCAACGAATCAAACAACTCCTTCAGGTTGCAAGCGATGGAATTCATATACTTGATCGCCAGGGTTTTCTGATCGAGGGCAGTGACTACTTTTTTACTCTGCTGGGATATTCTCGTGCTGAGGCCATTGGAATGCATGTGTCTCAATGGGACGCCCAGTGGACCCGAAAGGAAGTCATGAACGTCATCGACTTGAATTTTCAGTTGGGCGAAGGGGCCCACCGAACTTTTGAGTCTTTGCACCGCTGCAAGGACGGACGAATCGTCCCCGTAGAGATTACGGCCAGAAGTTATCACGCCGTCCTGGGCGAGCCTCTCCTGTATTGCTCTTCACGGGACATATCGGAACGGCGACAATTTGAAGCTACGTTGCGGTTCAAGCAGTTTGGCATTGATCATGCCGCCGAGCAGATGTTGTGGATCGATCGACAGGGCCGGATTTTGGATGCCAACGAATCCGCTTGTCGCCAACTGGGCTACGCCTATTCTGAACTGGTCCAGATGTCGGTGGGGGATCTGGATCCGTTTTTTACCCCAGATCAGTGGGGCAGACTCTGGGAAAAGTTGAAGGTGCACGGCACGATGTCCCTTGAATCCTCCCAACGACATCGAGATGGCTCAATCTTCCCTACCGAAGTACTGGCCAATTATTTTGAGTACGAAGGTGTGGAATATAATTGCATGCTGGTACGCGATATTTCACGACGGAAGGCCTATGAACAGCGTATTCAGCGACTGACCGACCTTTATCGTGCTCTCAGCGAAATCAATCAGGCCATCGTACGCATGGAAACGAAGGATAAATTGTTTCCCCTGGTGTGCAGGGTGGCGGTGGAGTTTGCCGGGTTCGAAATGGCCTGGATCGGAGTGCCTTCGGAACGGCAGGATGCGATCATGCCTGAAGTATTCTACGGCACGGGGACAGATTATCTGGCAGGCCTCTCCTTCCCCCTGACGCCTTCCGACACGGAGCAACTCGGCCCCGCCGCCATGAGCTTTCGAGAAGCACGAAGTGTCTTCGTCAACGACTTCATGAACGATCCTCTAACCGCCCCCTGGAAAGCAAGGGCGCTGAGGTACGGATGGCGAAGCAGCGCTACTTTTCCGATCATTCAGGGAGATAAGGTAGTGGCAGTGATGGGCGTGTATGCGGCGACTAACGATGCTTTTCATGAGGAAGCCGTAACCGTTCTCGACGAAATGGTACGGGACATTGCTTTTGCCCTGGATACCTTTGACCGTGAATTGGCCAGAAAAAAAGCAGAGCAATCCCTATATGAGCGAGAGCAGCATTTTCGGGCCTATTTTGAACGTTCCATGGTGGGAATGGCCACCTCAGGGGCCGATCGGCGCTGGCTGGAGGTCAACCCCGCACTCTGTGAAATGCTGGGTTACAGCGCTGCCGAGTTGACAGCGATGTCCTGGGAGGACATTACCCATACCGAAGACCTGCTCCTCAATCAGCAGTTGTTTGAGCGGGTGGTTGCTGGCAAGTTGGACGAATATGAATTTGACAACAGGTTTTTCAATAAGAAGGGGGGTATCGTTCATGCGCATGTGGCCGTTCGTGCGGTGCGCAAACCTGCCGGCGAGTTGGACTATCTGGTCGTGTTGGTGGACAACACCACCCTGTTGCGGGAGCAACAGCGGGAACTCGAGCGACGGGTGTATTACGATACCCTGACCAATTTGCCGAATCGTGCCTTGCTGACTGATCGGCTTGAGCATGCCCTGGCCCAGCTCAAACGTTCGAGTGGGCTGGTGGCCGTGTGTTTCATCGATCTGGATGGATTCAAGCAGGTGAATGACGCCTATGGCCATGGACTGGGGGATCATCTTCTGGTGGCCGTGGGGAAAAGAATCCATGACGTCTGTCGTACTACGGACACGGTTGCCCGTTTCGGTGGGGATGAATTCGTGGTGATCATCGAAGGGAACAGCGATCAGTCAGAGTGCCTGTCTCTTTTGCAACGGATTCAGGAAACCATCAGTCAGCCGTTTCAGATCGAAGGTCACTGGCTCCATATTTCGGCAAGCATCGGGGTCACGTTGTGTCCGGATGATGTGTCGGACGGTGAAGTATTGCTACGCCACGCAGATCAGGCCATGTATCTGGCCAAGCAGGCTGGGCGGGACAGGATCTACTTTTTTGACTCGCAAAGCGAACATCTGATGCGGCACCGCATCCATACGCTGGAACGATTGGAACGGGCTCTCGCTCAGGGAGAGTTGCAGTTGTATTACCAACCCAAGGTGGATATGCATCAGGGGCGAGTGATTGGGCTGGAAGCGCTCGTCCGTTGGCACGATCCAATGCGGGGTCTGGTATTGCCCGGAGAATTCATTCCCTTGATCGAGGGCAGCCACTTCGAGGTGGTGTTGTCGGAATGGGTGGTGCGTCAAGCCCTGTGTCAGTTGTCCGAGTGGCATGGCATGGGGCTGGATTTGTCCCTGAGTGTCAATATTCCTGCGCCGCATCTGCGTTCCCCGGGGTTTGTGGATTTTATTCGCGACGAAATGGCCGACTACCCGCAACTTCCACTCCGCGCACTGGAATTGGAAATTCTGGAGACCGCCGCTCTGGGCGATCTCGATGCAGTCATTCAGAAGATGGTGGATTGTATGGGGTTTGGTGTGAGTTTTTCGATCGATGACTTTGGTACAGGGTACGCTTCCCTTTCCTACCTGCGTCGGTTACCGGCGTCGATCATCAAGATCGATCAGGTGTTCATTCGTGACATGTTGCACGATCCTGAAGACCTTTCCATCGTCCAGGGGGTCATCGGGCTGGCCCAGGCATTCCACAAGTCTGTGCTGGCCGAAGGGGTGGAAACCGTCGCGCATGGTCGAAAACTTCTCGAGATGGGGTGCCCTCTGGCGCAAGGGTTCGGGATTGCTCGTCCCATGCCGTCCGCGGAAATTCCTGACTGGATTCGAACCTTCAGGGGATTCCCGGAAGAGCCGTCACAGCAGTAGGTTCTGCAGTGTTTCCCATTCCTGAGGCGTGACCGGGGTGATGGACAAACGATTTCCCTTGGCCAGCACGCGCAGGGTGTGCAGTTCAGGTGACCGGCGCAGTTCGGCAAGGGTCAGCAGGCGTGTTTTATTGACGGCTTGAACATGCACGCAGTGCCAGCGCGGATGCTCCGGGGTGGACCTGGGGTCGAAATAGGGAGAAAGGGGATCGAACTGGCTGGCGTCGGGTTCGGCCAGTCGGGAGACGCGCGCCAATCCTGCAATGCCGGGTGCGGCACAATTGGAATGATAAAACAGGACCCCATCTCCCACTGCCATGTCGCGCATCATGAAATTTCGTGCCTGATAATTGCGTACGCCAAACCACGCCACTTCCTGATTGGGCAGGGTCAGCAAATCATCGAAACTCACTTCGGAAGGTTCGGATTTCATTAACCAGTAATGTATCTCGGCCATGGGATGGGTGGCAGTCGTTCAGCAAATCGGTGTCAAGGGGTGGAGGGTTGAGGGGGAGAGGAGGGTGTGTTTTCGGAAAGCGCTTCCTTGCGTTTCCACCATCCTCCTCCCAGGGCCTGATAGAGAGCTGCCGTGTCGCCAAAGCGATTGACGCGCGCCTGCACCAGGGCCAATTCGGCCTGCTGAAAATTGATCAGGGCGGTAAGTTCGGCCTGAGCATTGACATAACCGACCTCCCGTTGTTGGCGGGTCAGGTCATAGGCGCGTCGGGCGGCTCGTTCCGTTTCGCTGGCCGCTTTCAGGGTGCGGGCATCTGCTTCGATGGCATGCAGGGTATCGGCTACATTCTGGAAGGCGCCAATCACGGTGGTGCGGTATTGGGCAGCGGCTTCCCTGAGAGCGGCTTCGGCGGCGGTTTGATGAGCACTCAGGGTGCCGCCGTCAAAGAGGGTCTGGCTGACATCTCCGATCAGACTGAAGAAACCGGCACCATTGTGAAACATCTGGTTGAATGTGCTGGCTTCTCCCCCAATGAATCCGAAGATCGTGAATTGAGGGAGGCGATTGGAGACGGCCACCCCCACCTGCGCGCTGGCATAGTGAAGTTGTTCCTCGGCCATGCGCACATCGGGACGCTGGTCCACCAATTGGGACGGCAAACTGAGTGGAAGGGAGGAAGGGAGGTGCAGGGAGGCCAACTCGAATTTTTGCGGGATATCCTGATTGGGTAACTGACCAGCCAGGGCACGCAGCAGATCACGGGTTTGTTCGAAGGCCTTTTCGAGCGGCGGCAAACTCTGCTCGGCCTGTGCCAGGGCGGTTTCCTGATTGGCGACATCGATGTCCATGGCATAGCCCAGGCGCGCTTGATCCCTGAGAATGGTCAACATTTCGCGATTGGCCTCGATGATCCGGTGCGTGGCCTCCAGCTGGGCGCGCAGGGAGGCTTCCTGCAAGGCGGCGGCCACCACGTTGGAGGCCAGGGTGATATAGGTGGCTTCCAACTGGTAGCGTTGCTGTTCTTCCTGAGCCTTCATGGACTCAACCTGGCGCCGGTTGGTCCCAAACACATCGGGGGTATACCCTACCATCAACTGGGCCGTATGAAAATTGTAGTAGGCAGGACCGTTGTAGATAGGGCCCGCCGGGTTGCTGTAAGTCTGAATGACCTGGCCATTGCCCTGGATGCCGGGCGAGTTCCCTCCCATGTTTCCAGCCAGTTTGTTGCGTGAAGGCATATAACTGACTCCCACGGTGGGGAAGAAGAACCCTTCCTGGGCGACGGTCATTGACTGGGCCTGAGCCAGGGCCGCCTGCGCTGCCGGAATGGTGGGGTTGTTTTTGAAGGCCAGTTCGATCAGGTCATTGATGTCCTTCGAATGAAACATCGTCCACCAGTCAAAGGGGAGGTCTTTCTGTACGTCAAAATGCTGGGACTCTCCGGCGAGGCCTGGGGTGGCGGCAGAGGCCTCCAGTTTTTCCTGCGGGGTATAGCCGTTCGCCGTGGGTGCCTGCGGACGTTGGAAGTCTGGCCCCATGGTGCACCCACCCAGGATGATCGCCAACAGGAGTGAGTTCGGAAAGAATGAGGGACGACGCAGCATGACGCAAGGGCTCCAAGTCTGATGGGGGCAGTGTACGAGGGTTCCAGCCCCATGAAAACTGTGATTTGTCACAGTAGACGAGGGGAGATGAAAGTCGCATCATTGCGCCAAAATTGGCAGGAGTTCGAGGGTATGACGTTCAAGCATCAAAAATGGGTGATTCCGGGAGGCATCGTCGCCGTCGTCGTGAGCACACTGATCTATTTCTTCAGTGGCAGTACTCAACTTTCCTCCGGCAAGGACAATTCTTCCATCGAACCGAAGGTGTCCGGGCAAACGTTGCAATTGACGGATGCCCAGATGGCGCTGGTCAAGGTGGCGCCCGCCACCCTGCACCCTTTTCTGGCGCAACGGGAGGCCATGGGGGTCATCGCCTTCGATGATGACCAGACCGTACAGGTCTATCCTCCGTATCCAGGTAAAATTCTTCGAAGATTCAAAGAAGTTGGTGATTTTGTCCGAAAAGGGGAGACACTCTATACCCTCGATAGCCCCGACCTGATCCAGGCGGAATCCACCCTGATTGCGGCGGCGGGGGTGCGCGAATTGACGACCCGCGTGCTGGAGCGTGCCAAACAACTTATCGCACTCAAGGGACTGGCGGAAAAGGATTACCAGCAGGCCGTTGCAGACCAGCAAACGGCGGAGGGGAATTACAATGCTGCACGGAATGCCCTGCATTTGTTCGGTAAGTCCGCCCAGGAGATCGACCGTATCGAGGCAACCCGCAAGGTGGATTCGATCCTGGCCATTCCCAGCCACCTCGATGGACGCGTGACGGTAGTTGCCATGTCTGCTGCAGCGGGAACCTACGTGCAACCGGGTACGGCTCCTGCGCCCTACGCCGTTTCCGACCTTTCCACGGTATGGATGCTGGCCAATGTGGCTGAAACCGACATCCCGCTTCTGGAAGTCGGGGAATCCGTGATCGTGCGGGTCATGGCCTTTTCCCAACGAACATTCCAGGCAAAGATCGACAAAATCGGGACGGTGGTGGACTCCAATACCCACCGTCTCCAGGTACGCTGTGTGGTCCGGGATCCCCGTCATGAATTGCATCCCGGGATGATGGCGACCTTTACCATTCGCACGGGGGCCGATATGCAGTCGGTGGGGCTCCCTGAGGGCGGGGTGGTGCGAGAAGGGGATGGATCTTACAGTGCCTGGGTGGCCGAGGGGCAACACCGTTTCAGGCGGCGCTCGGTGACCATCGGCATTCGACAGGAAAATCTGATGCAGATTCTGGAAGGCGTTCAGCCGGGAGAGCAGGTGGCTACCGACGGGGCGATCTTTCTGAGCAATGCTTTTGCGGTCAGCGCCTCGACGGGCGAGTGAGGGTAGAGAGCCGTGTTGAAAAGCATTCTGTTGTTTTCGCTGTCCCGTCGTCCGATTGTGTTATTGGGGCTCCTGGTATTCGTTGCCGGTGGGGTCATGGCCTACCTGAAACTCAATGTGGAAGCCTATCCCAATCCGGCCCCGGTGATTCTCGAGATTACGGCCCAGGCACCCGGTCTCTCGGCCGAGGAAATGGAACGGTACTACACGGTGCCCATGGAAGTGGGGTTGGCGGCAACGCCGGGGGTCGATAACATCCGGTCCACGTCCTTCTATGGACTGTCGTTTATTCGCGTCACCTTCAAATACGGCATCGATTATTATTTTGCCTATACTCAGGCCGCCCTGAGCCTGCAACAGAATGTCAGCCTGCCCAACAATGTTTCCCCCCAAATCCAGGCATCCAGTCTGGTGGGGGAAATTTTTCGGTATCAGGTCGTGGGCCCCCCCCATTTTGGCTTGACCAACCTTCGCACGGTTCAGGATTGGGTGTTGCAACGGCGCTTGCTGACGGTTCCGGGGGTGGTTCAGGTCAACAGTTGGGGTGGGGCCACCAAGGAATTCGACGTAGAAGCGGACCTGCATAAACTGGAAGCCTACAACATTACCATTCCCCAAATGGTGGCGGCCATCGGCAACGCCAACATCAACGTGGGAGGGCGGACCATCAATATCGGCCAGCAGTCCCTCAATATACGGGGGGTTGGCTTGATCGATACCGGGGGAGCGCTGGATCTGACCCAGGGACGACGGGTGACCGATGTGGAAAACATCGTGCTTACACAGTCCAACGGGACACCGGTACTGGTCAAGGATGTGGCTCGGGTCAAGGTGGGGGTGGTGCCCCGCTTGAGCAAGGCCGGACGCGATAGCCAGGATGATGTGGTGGCTGCCATCGTGGTGATGAACCGTACCATGCAAACCAACGACGTGGTGGCCCGGGTCAAGGCCGAAGTGGAAAAAATCAACCGTGACGGCAGTCTTCCCCCGGGTGTCAAGATCGTTCCTTTCTATGACCGGACTTCCCTGGTCAATGTCACCACCCACACCGTACTGCATAACCTGATCTTCGGATGTC
Organism: Ferrovum sp.; assembly: GCF_027317285.1. Lineage (NCBI taxonomy): Bacteria > Pseudomonadati > Pseudomonadota > Betaproteobacteria > Ferrovales > Ferrovaceae > Ferrovum > Ferrovum sp. Next base: position 21,682 of record NZ_DAHVHV010000006.1, read on the forward strand.
TGCTCGTTTTCTTCATTCAGTGGGTTTTTCTGGGAGACCTGCGAAGTGCGCTCATCGTCGGAGTCAATATCCCGTTTGCCCTGTTTTTCAGCATCATCCTGTTGGTCATGACGGGGGAATCCGCCAACCTGCTTTCTCTGGGTGCGGTGGATTTCGGCATCATTGTGGATTCGGCCGTCATTCTGGTGGAAAACATCTTCCATAATTTCCAGAAAAACAAGGCGGATCGCAGTGCCTTGCTCGAGGCCTTACTGGAGGGGAATGAACGGGGGGACAGCCGGATTCTGGAACACGGCTATGGGTGGACCAACCGACTGCGCATGATTTTCATCAGTGTCCTGCAGGTGGATCGAGCTATTATCTTTTCGACCATGATCACCGTGGCCGCTTTCCTGCCCCTCTTTACCATGGAGGGTGTGGAGGGTCAGATTTTCGGTCCGATGGCGCGTACCTACGGATACGCCCTGGCTGGGGCCCTGATTGCGACCTTTACCATTACGCCCGTTCTCTCTTCCTTTTTGTTGCCCAAGGAGGTGCGCGATACGGAAACCCTGGTGGTGCGTTGGCTGCGCGGGCGTTATGTGCCCATTCTGCGCTGGGCCCTGGCACATCGTCAGGCAACCATACTGGGGGGGATGGCCTTTTTGGGGGTCGCGGCGATCCTGTTGCGTTTGATCGGATCGGAATTTCTTCCTGCCCTCGAGGAAGGAAATTTGTGGATCCGGGCGACCATGCCGCCCACCATTTCACTGGAAGCGGGAATGCCGACCGTGACCCGGATCCGACAGATCCTGGACTCCTACCCCGAAGTCATTACGGTGGTTTCTCAGCATGGTCGGCCAGACAACGGGAGTGATGCTTCCAGTTTTGGGAATGCGGAATTTTTCGTGCCACTGAAACCCATGGAGGACTGGCCGGCCGGCGTGACCAAGGAAAAATTGGTGGCGGAATTGCAGAAGCGGTTCGCGCAGGAATTTGTGGGGATAGAATTCAACTTTTCACAGTATATTCAAGATAATGTAGAAGAGGGTCTGTCGGGGGTCAAGGGGGCCAATTCGGTCAAGATCCTGGGCCCGGATCTGGTGGTGCTGGAAAAACTGGCCGATCGGGTGCACGATGAACTGTCCAAGGTCAAGGGGATTGCGGACCTGGGTGTTTTTCGAATCATGGGGCAACCCAATCTCAATATCGTGGTGGACCGGGTGCGGGCTGCCCGTTACGGGCTCAATACCGGCGATGTCAATACGGTGGTCCAGGCGGCTCTGGGTGGCGCCCAGACCACGACGTTGATGGAAAGCGACCGGCAATTTTCCCTGGTGGTACGTCTGGCACCCGAGTTCAGACAGAATATCGATTCGATCCGTCAACTGAAAGTGGCCTATCAAACCCCGACGGGTACCAATGCCTACATTCCCCTCAGCGAGGTGGCGAATATTTCTCTCGATACAGGCGCTTCTTACATCTATCATGAAAAAAACCAGCGTTTCATCCCGGTCAAATTCAGTGTGCGCGGACGGGATATCGGGAGTACGGTACTGGAAGCTCAGCAGGTCGTTGCGCGTCAGGTTCCCTTGCCGCAGGGGTACCGGATCGAGTGGGCCGGAGAGTTTGATGAATTGCAGCAGGCCAAACAGCGGCTTTTTGTGGTGGTTCCCATCGCCTTGGGCCTGATCCTGGTCTTGCTCTATGGTTTGTTCAATTCCGTGCGAGACAGCCTTCTGGTACTGGTGGCCATTCCCTTCTCCGCAGCAGGGGGGGTCATTGCCCTGTACCTGACGGGATTGGATCTGAGCATCTCGGCGGCCATCGGTTTTGTTTCCCTGTTTGGCGTTTCGGTCATGAACGGCATTCTCATCATGACCTACTTCAATGGTCTGGTGAATTCGGGCATGCTTGCAGAGGAAGCCATGTTTACGGCGGCTGAGAAGCGCATGCGCCCACTTCTCATGACGGCGTTGTCGGCGTGTATCGGACTGCTTCCTGCCGCGTTGTCACACGGCATCGGAAGCCAGGTACAACGGCCCCTGGCCATGGTGGTGGTGGGGGGGATGTTGCTGGGGCCGATCATGTTGCTGGTGGTGGCGCCTGCCTTGCAGATGGTATTCCTTGACAAGAGCCGGGGTAAACCCCGGGCCAGGCCAATGGATGAATGAAACTGGCGTCAGGGTGTGATCAGGCCCAGGCTGGCTGCCCGGATCGCGGCTTCGATGCGGGTGGCGACCCCCAGTTTGGTGCGGGCGTTATCGATGTGAAAATCCACCGTTCTTTTGGACAGTCCCAGAATCAAGGCAATTTCACTCGAGGTCTTGCCGCGCGCCGACCAGGTCAGGACTTCCCGTTCCCTTTCTGCCAATTCCACGCCATTTCCGGCGGGCAGGGGTTCCCGCATCCGGCCCAAACGTGCGCGTAGAATTTCGTACAGTACGTCAAAGTCGATGGGTTTGGTGACATAGTCGTCCGCACCCAGTCGTCGTCCGTGCAATTCGCTTTCACGGTCGGTGAGGGCAGTCAGAAAAATGAACGGGGGGGGATTGGGCAGGGCGGCCAGGACTTTCTCCAGCACCTCGAATCCGGAAAGCGTGGGTAAGCCGATATCGCACAGCACCAGGTCCGGGCGCTCACGCTCGATGGCCTCGAGGCCGGCCTGACCGTCGTGGGTTAACTGGATGGATACGCCCCGGTCCTGTAACTCTTCCGCGATCAAATCGGCCATTTCATGGTCATCTTCGATACAAAGAACTTTCATCGACGTCCCGAAGTTGGCAAGAAAAGGGGAGAAACCACTTTCCTGGGTGGAAGGCGTACTTTATCAGGATTCTCACCGGGTTATCGATGCAAGTGTTCAATTTTGGGATGCCGGGTCATTTCCCAACACGTGACCGTCGACTAGATGTCCGTAGAGAGAATTCCGGGAGCGATGAAACAGGGCGCGTGTTTCATCCACAGAACCGGTGAACCGCGGATCCTGGGGGCGATCGTGTCCATCCATGAAATAGGCCACATCCCAGGCTTCCTGATCGGAGAGCGATCCTCCCAGACTCAGGGGCATATTGGTCTTGATATAGGCTGCGGCCTTGTTCAGGTGGGCCATCCCGGCTCCCCAGTTGAAAGAACGGCTCCCCCACAGGGGCGGGAAGACCACGTGCCCGTCACCGGCCCGTCTCCCCTGGCCATCGACCCCGTGACAGAGTGCACAATGATTCGCGTAAACGGTTTTTCCTCGTTCGTAACTGGGCGGAGTGCCGGGGGCCTGAATTTGCGGGATCCCCCGTTCCGGCAAGCGGGGGTTGATTTTTGCGTTTTTCTCCATCCAGTAGGCATACGACTCCAAAGCCACCAATATGGGGTCGCCCAAAGGAGGGGCTTTACCATTCATGCTGTAGAGAAAGCAATCCTGCAGACGTTCTGCGAAAGTATTGACCCGGTGGTTTTTGGATCGATAAGCGGGGTAGGACAGAAATGCTGCCCATAAGGGTGCCGATCCCGCCTTGCGGCCCTGGTCCAGATGACAATTGCGGCAACTCAAATCATTGCCTACATAGGCGCGTGCGTATTGACCGGTATTGGAAAAAATCAGTTGACCCTGGCGCACCATTTTTCCAAATTCATCCTTGGGAATATCACGGTCTGCGGGCAAGAGGGAGGCTCCTCCCTCGGGAGGAGAGTCGGGCAGGCCGTCTCCCAGGGTCGTGAGGCTGGTCATCAACAGGGCAAGGGTCATCAGGTACTTCACGGTTGACCTCCTGGGGTCACGGCGGATGAGCCGGAATAGTAGAGCGAAACAGAGCGAATATCCTGGGCAGACAGTTTTCTGGAAATGTTTTCCATCAAGCGGAGGGGGCCCGGAGGGCGGCTGCCATTTTGAAATGCCCGCAACTGGTTTTCCAGATAGAGGGCCGGTTGCCCGTTCAAGGCCGGAAAGTTTTCGCCCACGCCTTTTCCATCGGGGCCATGGCAATCATCACAGGAGGGAACGTTCTCGCTCCACCGGCCGTGAACGGCCAGTTCATGACCGGATTCGTCCCCGGCCCCCAGGGGGCGAGACCGGGGGGGTAACTGTGCGTAATAGTTGGCCGCATGGGTGATGCCATCCGCCGTGAGCGCTTGGGCGATCGAGTTCATGATGGGGTTTTTCCGTTCGCCGGAGGCAAAGGCATGCAGTTGTTCCTCCAGATAGGTGGAAGGAAGCCCTCTCAAACCGGGTATTCCCCCTGCGGCATTCCCCTCGCCTTCGCTTCCGTGACAACCGGCACAGGCGGCACGGCTGAATCCGCTGCCCTCCCCGCCGCCGAGGATCAGGGCATGGGGAGGAGAGGTTTCGCCGTGTGCGCCAAAGGCCAGGGGCAGAAACAGAAGGGCCTTGAGGAACACTTTTCCACGCGCACGGTACTTTGTCCTGTTCATGTCACGACCTCTTCATCGACGGACTGACGGTTCATCCGTAGATTGCGGATAAGGTTTGAAACCATAATGTGCAAAAATGGCCTGGGCCCTGGCCGACTTCAGGAAGTCGACCCAGGCTTGAGCCGCCTGGGGATGGGGCGCCCCTTTGACCACTCCTGCCGCGTAAACGGCAGTGGCATTCTGGGGGTCGGGAATCTCCACATGGGTGATCGGGTTCCCGGTTTCCTCCTGAAAAATTGCTTCGGATTGCCAGGTAACTCCGGCATCTGCAAGGCCCTTCATCAAGGTCATCGGGCTTTGTCGATGATGGATGTGGGTCAGTTGGGTTTCTCCCGTACGGACCTTACGGACATAAACCGCCTGAACCAGTTCAGGGCCTCCTGCCTTCATCAAGGCGGCCTTGATCTGCCGTCCAATCCCTTCGAATTCCGGATTGGGCATGACCAGTTTTACGCCGGGCTTGCCCAGATCGACCAGCGTCCGGATGTGTGCGGGATTGTTTTTCGGGACCATGATGGTCAGTTGATTGGTGGCGTAGGACACGACGGGGCCTTGTAATGACCCCTCACTGTCCATGGCGCTGACCCGTTTCAATCCTGCGGCGTAGACGTCCGCCTTGACGGTCCAGGTCATGTTGCCCACCGTGATGGTACCGCCCTGGTGAATTTGATCGAACAGCAGTCCCGGCGGGATGGTTTCGTAATAAATTTTTCCTTTCAGCGCAGGGTGTTCCTCCTCAAAGGCGGCTACCAGGGGGGCCATGGCAAAGAAGTAGTTGCCGCCCACAAAAATCGACAACTGAGCGCCCATGGGGTCCCCATGAAAATCCGGCAGATTGTCCACTTCGGGGACAGTGAATTCCAGTCCGCGTTGGACGACGGGGTCGTTTCTTCCTTCGCTCCAGGGTGGGTTCACGCCGGCCTGGGTGTTCAGGGAGATACCGCCCAGCAGGGTCAGTAAAATCGTCTTGATAAAGAAAGAAGTTCTGTCTATTTTCATGAGTGTTCTCCTATTTGGCGTAATAAAATCCCCGTGCACCCAATTCGGGCATCGTTCCCATCACGCCGGGGGTCAATACCGCCCCATCGATGAGGTGATTGGTGAGTTCGGCAGCCAATTGGGGGATGGATCGATGGTCTGGATTCACATCCGACTTGTGCAGGCGGGTGGCCAACTCGAAGATGGCGTTGTGGCAGGCCAGAAAAACGACGCCACGGGACTGCAGTACCGGAATACTGTTATCCAGGGGGGAGAATGCGCCGGTGATGTCCTCATATTGGGCGGGGTCCGTCTGGGCTGCAGCAGAGACCTTCAGGAAACTGTTGTCCTTGAATTTCCCCTGGGTCAGTTGGGATAATTGATACTTTTCCCACAGGTAATCATCGTAAAGCGCCAAATGGGCGGGTCCATGGGTGCCCGAGACCACCAGAAAATCCTTGTGTCCGAAAGCCCATATCTGGGTATTCAGGGTATTTCTCATCAGATTGAGCCATGGGCCGTCCAGGACTACGTTGTCGAAAACCTGCTTATGCTGTCCCTGATACTGGAAAACCAGGCGCAAGGCCTCGTCATCCCATTCGTCGGGGTGGGTCAAAATCATGGGAACACTCTTGAAGTTCCGACGTCGGGGCGTTTTTTCCAGTGATCGATTCAAAAGGGATAACGTTGAGGTCCCTTCGGGAATCAAGGTCCTCAAGGAGGATTGGGCCGATTCGGCGTGCGCAGTCGATCCACCGCCCAGCGTCAGGGTTGCCAGACCGCTGGTCATGAAGCCCAACATTCCTCTGCGTGCATTGTTCATGGTATGTGCTCCGAATAAAATTTATTGTGGAAGATGCAGCCCCCTGAAAGGGCTTAATATCATATCGTTCTATCCTTAGAATTTGTGATTGTATTATAAGTACCGGTTCAAAGATAAGTAAAATTCATTTTAATCATTAAACAATGAATATTATTCATCTGTTGGCCGGAGAGGACTGGATGTTTTCTTTGTTTGTGTAAAATTTGTTGAAATTCAATTGGTTTTAAGTATTTTTCGGATACAGTGGAGGCTGCGGATTGAAACCGGTGGAGGGAGAGCGGGGTGTTCAAGCGGTGAAAGAAGTCATGAATGCAGGGCTCGGTCCAGGTTCTGTGTCCCGATAGACCATGCGTTTCCACTCCCTGCGCACACGCCTGTCCCTGGCCTATGCCCTTTTCCTTTTGCTGGTCGTGGGGTTAGGGGCGTTCAGCATCCGTCAGTTGGATGACTATAACCGGGTGACGGCAGAGATCCGTGACCGCTGGTTGCAATCTACGCGCATTCTGGGCGATCTCAATAACGATACCTCGGATTTTCGTTCGGCCGAGGGCAGTTTCCTGCTGGCGGATACGCCGTTGGAACGTCAGGACAGTGCACGCGAAATGGACGCTCTGGATGCTTCCATTGCCCATAGTCTGGTGCGATACCAGCGCATCCGCCACGACGACCAGGAAGATCGGCTGTATCAGGATTTTCTCGTCCATTGGCGCAGTTATCGTCGGCTGGTGAGGCAGGAACAGGCGTTGCCGCCTGAAAATGGCACAGCGATCCGTCTATATCGCACCGATGCGCGCACCGCTTACGACAGGGCCAGTGAAACACTGGGACAGTTGACCCAGTGGAATCTGGTGGGGGCCAAAAATGCCGTAGAGCGGGAGAGTGCCACTTACCGGGATGCCAATGGCTGGATCGTGGCAGCCATTTTGACGGCGGGATTGCTGCTTTTTACGGCCATTGGTTTCATTACACGCTCTGTTTCCAACCCGTTGCTCGATTTGGCGAGGAGCATGCAACGGATCGTGGACAAGGAAGCCGAGGTTCCCATCCAGGGGGTTGAGCGGAGTGATGAAATTGGCGTCATGGCCCGTTCGGTACGGGTCTTCCAGGACAATGCCCGAGCGCTGTTGACCAGTCAGGCCCGCCTGGCGGAACAGGCGAAGAGCCTTGAAGATGCCCTGGCCAAAGCGCAGGAAATGACTCAGCAACAACATAATTTCGTTCTGATGACCTCCCATGAATTTCGTACGCCCCTGGCCCTGATCGACGGGTATGCCCAGCGTCTGTATAACGCCCGCGGGCGTTTTGGGCCAGACGAGGTGGGGGAGCGTGCACTCAAGATCCGGCGTGCCACCCAACGCCTGACCACGCTGCTCGACAATTTGCTGGACATCCCCAAACATTCCACCGAAACACAACCCTTCCATCCGCAAACACTGGAGATCGGCGAATTGCTTCGTCGTTTGTGTCAGGAATACCGCGAGATGGCCCCCAATCGACATTTTCAGGAAGATCTGGAGAATTTCAGTTTGTTCATCACAGGGGATACGGAGTTGCTTCACCAGGCATTTGGCAATCTTTTGTCCAATGCCGTCAAATATTCGGCGCCGGGCAGTTCCATCACGCTCGGGGCACAAGACTGCGATGGTACCCTGGTGATTGAGATATCGGATCAGGGCATCGGCATTCCCGAGCGGGATCGGCCCCATATTTTCGAGCGATATTACCGTGGCTCCAACGTCGGGTCGCACAGTGGGACGGGCGTGGGCCTCACCCTCGTGAACCGGATCATCGCCCTGCACCACGGGACATTGGAAGTTGTCAGTACGGAGGGAGTGGGGAGTCGGTTTACTGTCCGCCTTCCCGTGTGGGAAACGTCTTCCCCATTGATGTGACTGAGGAGCGTCGAGTCTCAGGCGTGCGTGAGGGCGGTGACGGCTTCCTGATACCGCGCCAGGGTGCCCCGGATGATTTCTTCGGGAAGGGCGGGGGCCGGAGGGCGCTTGTTCCAGTGTTGGGTTTCCAGCCAGTTGCGGACGAACTGTTTGTCGAAACTTTGCGGGCTGGTGCCGGGCTGGTAACTGTTCCTGGGCCAGAATCTGGAGGAGTCCGGCGTGAGTACTTCATCCATGAGGGTCAGGCGGTTTTGGTCGTCGAGTCCGAATTCGAATTTGGTGTCCGCAATCAGGATGCCGCGCCCTTCGGCGTAGTGTGCGGCTCCAGAGTAAAGTTTGAAGGCCGTGCATTTTACTTCTTCTGCGCGTTGTTCTCCGACCAGATCGATCATTTGTTCAAAAGAAATGTTTTCGTCATGATCGCCCACCGCCGCCTTGGTCGCCGGGGTAAAAATCGGGTGAGGGAGTTTTTCGGCACGTTGCAGGCCAGATGGAAGGTCGATGCCACAAACCTTCCCGGTCACTTGATAGTCCTTCCAGCCCGATCCCTCCAGATAACCCCGTACCACCGCCTCCAAAGGCAGTGGTTTGAGACGTTTGACGACCATCGCACGGTCTCTGACCTGATCTCTTTCGGCTGTGGTGACGACGTCTTCTGGGGCGATTCCGGTGAGGTGGTTGGGAATATCCCTGAAATAATCGAACCAGAAGTTGGAGAGGGTCTGGAGCAGTTTGCCCTTGCCCGGAATGGGGGAAGGAAAGACGACATCGAAGGCGGACAGGCGATCGGTGGTCACCATGAGCAGGAATTGGGTTCCGACGGCATAGATGTCCCGTACTTTCCCTCGGGAAATCAAGGGCAAGGAAGTGATGCTCGTTTCAAGAACGGCGTCACTCATGCCGTATGCTCTCCCACCCGTATGATTTTCATCGTGTTGGTTCCCCCGGCTTTGCCAATGGGCTCGCCCATGGTCAACAACATCAGGTCCCCTTCCACGACGGCGCCCATCCTGAGCAGTTCGGCCTCGGCTTCAGCGATCACCGCCGCAGGTTCCAGGTGGCTGTGATGGAAGGTCACCGGGTAGACTCCACGGTACAGGGTAGTCCGTTGCTGAGTCTCTTCGGAAGGGGTCATGGCATAGATCGGCACGGGCGTATCCGAACGGGAAATCAGCAACGCCGTGGTTCCGCTCTGGGTCAAGGCGGCCACGGCCTTGACGTTCAGGTGGCGGGTGGTGTGGATCACGGCGCGTGCGACGGCTTTCTCGATGCGATCCACGGGGTCGAAGGCTCCCCGCTCCACCATCGGGAGCATATCCTGTTTCTCGGCCTCGGTGCAGACTCTCGCCATGGCCGCAATGGATTCCACCGGATATTGCCCTGCAGCCGATTCGGCAGAGAGCATGACGGCATCCGTCCCATCCAGCACGGCATTGGCCACATCGGAGACCTCTGCGCGGGTGGGGACCGGACTGGAGATCATGGATTCCATCATCTGGGTGGCTGTAATGATGGTTTTGTTCATCTGCCGCGCCAGACGGATCATGCGCTTTTGCAGGGCGGGCACGGCGGCATCGCCTACCTCCACGGCCAGATCTCCGCGCGCCACCATGATGGAGTCGCTGGCGGCAATGATGTCTTCCAGTGCATCGATGGCTTCTGCCCGTTCGATTTTTGCCTGCAACTGGGCCTGTCCCCCGGCCGCAGTGAGCAGCGCACGGGCCTGATCCATGTCGGCCCCGGAGCGGGGGAAGGATACGGCCAGGTAGTCCACCTTCAGGCGCGCGGCCAACTTGATGTCTTCACGATCCTTGTCGGTGAGCGCGGGCGCAGTTAACCCGCCGCCCCGACGGTTGATGCCCTTGTTGTTGGACAGGGTGCCCCCCTGAATGACGATGGTGTGAACTTCATTGCCGTGGACGGCGGTGACGCAGAGTTCGATTTTTCCATCGTCCAGAAGAAGGGAATCGCCGGCTTGAACATCCTGGGGCAATTCCTTGTAATCCAGTCCGACCCGCTCCTGATTCCCCAGAGGGCAATCTGCATCGAGGATGAAGGGGGTGCCGGCCTGAAGAAGGATTTTGTTGTCCTGAAACTTGCCCACGCGGATTTTGGGACCCTGCAGGTCGCCCAGAATACCCACTGTTCGTCCCAGTTTTTTGGCCAGAGTGCGGATGGTTTCAACCCGTGCGCGGTGGTCTGCTTCTGTGCCATGGGAAAAGTTGAGGCGGGCCATGTCCATCCCGGCCAGGATCATGCGCTCGAGGATTTCGGGAGAACTGGAAGCGGGGCCGATGGTGGCGACAATTTTGGTGCGACGCTGCATTTGAATGACAACTCCTGTGGGCGATGGAGGGGCAGGGAATGGTTCCATACCACGGTTCGAACTCCACCAGCGATAAAGCCGTGATTATCTCATGGGTAGCCCGGGTCCGTGTGGTTTGGGGGCGTGGAGACCCCGCAGAGGGGGCTCCACCGAGACAGGTTATTGGCCCCGTGTTTCGAGAATCTTGACGGCGGGCAGATCCCGTCCTTCGAGGAACTCGAGAAATGCCCCTCCCCCTGTGGAAATGTAGGACACGCGGTCACCGATCTCGTACTTGGATACAGCGGCCAGGGTATCCCCTCCCCCGGCGATGGAGAAAGCCGGAGATTCGGCGATGGCCAGGGCCAAGGCTTCGGTGCCTGCTCCAAACTGGTCGAACTCGAATACGCCCACGGGACCGTTCCACACGATGGTGCCCGCATTCTTGATGATCTCTGCCAGACGTGCCGCTGTTCTGGGACCGATATCAAAAATCATGTCATCGTCAGCCACGGCATCCACGTCCTTCAGGGTGGCCTCGGCATCTTCTGCAAATTTCTTGGCAGTGACCACATCTACCGGAATGGGTACGTCACCGCCGCGCGCCCGTGCCGCATCGATGATTTTACGGGCTTCGGGTACCAGGTCGGGTTCGGCCAGGGATTTGCCGATCTTGTGCCCTTCAGCCAGCAGGAAGGTGTTGGCGATTCCACCGCCGACGATCAGTTGATCGACTTTGTGGGACAGCGTGGAGAGCACCGTCAACTTGGTGGAAACCTTGGATCCTGCCACGATGGCCACCAGGGGGCGGGCAGGTTCCTTGAGCGCGCGTCCCAGAGCGTCCAGTTCTGCCGCCAGCAGAGGGCCGGCACAGGCGATCGGGGCGAATTTGGCCACGCCATGTGTGGAGGCTTCGGCGCGGTGAGCCGTTCCGAAGGCATCCATCACGAACACATCGCACAGGGCGGCCATTTTTCTGGACAGCGTGTCATCGTCCTTTTTTTCGCCCACGTTGAAGCGCACGTTTTCGAGCATGACCACCTGACCCGGTTCGACATTCAGGGGATGATCGAGCCAATGCCGGACCAGAGGAACCGGCTGTCCCAGAAGTTCGGACAGGCGCTGGGCGACAGGCGCCAGGGAATGGGCTTCGTCAAAAGTGCCTTCGGCGGGACGGCCCAGGTGGGACATCAGCATGAGGCGGGCGCCTGCCTTCAAGGCATGTTGGATTCCGGGCAGACTGGCGCGGATGCGCGTGTCGTCGGAGATGCGCCCCTCCTTGAGAGGGACGTTGAGATCAACGCGCACCAATACACGTTTTTTGGCAAGATCCATGTCCTGCATGCGAAGGATACTCATGACAATTTCCTGTGGTGACTCAAAAATTCAAAAAAATCAGCCCGAAATCTCTGCAGAATCGGGGCTGATGCGTGACACATGGGCAGAACTTGGTCAGGATGCTGCCATCCAGGCGGCGGTGACATCCAGCATACGGTTGCTGAAGCCCCATTCATTGTCATACCAGGACAGAACCTTGACCAGGGTTCCGCCGGAAACTTTGGTGAGGGTGGCGTCGAAGGTGCTGGAAGCCGAATCGTGGTTGAAATCCACGGAGACCAGAGGGCCTTCGTTGTAGTTCAGGATCCCTTTCAGGGCAGCGGAGCCTGCAGCCTCTTTCATGATGTTGTTGATTTCCTCCACGGTGGTGGCCCGTGCGGCTTCAAACGTCAGGTCGACCAAAGAGACATTGATGGTGGGGACCCGAACGGCAAAACCATCCAGTTTTCCGTTCAATTCCGGCAGAACCAGGCCCACGGCCGCTGCCGCACCGGTTTTGGTGGGAATCATGGACATGGTGGCGGAACGGGCACGGCGCAGGTCGGAGTGGTACACGTCGGTCAGAACCTGATCGTTGGTGTAGGAATGGACGGTCGTCATCAGGCCTTTGACCACGCCGATTTTTTCATGCAGCGGCTTCACCAGGGGGGCCAGACAATTGGTGGTACAGGAGGCATTGGAAATGACGGTCATGTCCGAACGCAGGACGTGGTGGTTGACACCATATACCACGGTGGCATCGACATCGTTTCCGCCCGGTGCGGAAATGACGACTTTTTTGGCGCCACCCTTCAGGTGGGCTGAAGCCTTTTCCTTGGAGGTAAACAAACCGGTGCATTCCAGAACCACGTCCACCCCCACGCTGCCCCAGGGGATTTCAGCGGGGTTGCGTTGGGAAAAAACCGGGATGCGGTCGCCATTGATGATCATGGCGTTGCCTTCCACCGAGATTTCTCCATTGAACCGGCCGTGGGCGGTATCAAAACGGGTCAGATGAGCATTGGTTTCCGAATTGCCCAAATCGTTGATCGCTACGATCTGAATGCCTTGCTTGTTACCGGTCTCGTACAGGGCACGCAATACATTGCGACCGATGCGACCATAACCGTTGATACCGACGCGAACAGCCATGTGATTTCTCCTCAAGGTTGACAATGGTGGGGGAATATGGTGATTCTTTCCCCCTATTATAGAAAATTGCACGGATATTATGAAGGCTTTATGATGGGTTTGTCATCAGGGGGGGGCATGCATTTTACCTTTCGGCAGTTACAAATCTTCGAGGCAGTGGCCAGGTTGCTCAGTTTTTCGCGGGCGAGCGAGGAGTTGCATCTGACCCAGCCGGCGGTATCCATGCAAATCAAGCAGTTGGAAGATTTTGTGGGGATGCCCCTGTTTGAACAGATGGGCAAGCGCATTTTTCTGACCCATGCAGGAGAGGAACTCTACCAGCATGCGCGGGTGATCGCGCGTCAGCTGAAGGATGCCCGGGAGGCTCTGGAGAGTTTGCGCGAGGGAATCAGCGGTCGTCTCGACATTGCCATCATCAGCACGGCCAAATATTTTGCGCCTGCGCTTCTATCCCGTTTCTGTATGCTGCATCCATCGGTCCAATTGAAACTGTCTGTCTCGAATCGGGCGGGAATCGTCCAGCAGTTGCACCATAATGAAGTGGATCTGGTCATTATGGGACAGCCTCCGGAGGAAATGGGCGTGGTCATGGAGCCTTTTGCCCGCAATGCCCATATCATCGTGTCTCCTCCCACGCATCCCCTGGCCGCGGAAAAAAGTGTGGAAGTGGTGGACCTGGCCGGGGAAGATTTCTTGTTGCGCGAGAAAGGGTCGGGAACGCGCCAGTTGCTGGAACGGTTCCTGCTGGCCCATGGCGTGGAGATACAGCCGCGCATGGAGATGAGTAGTAACGAAACTATCAAGCAGGCCACGATTGCCGGCATGGGGATTGCCTTCCTGTCCGAACATTCGGTGACGCTGGAACTGGAAACCAAACGACTCAAGGTATTGCCGGTGGTTGGACTGCCCATCATCCGCGACTGGAATCTGGTTCATCATCGGGATAAGCGTCTGTCTCCGGTGGCGCGGGCTTTCAAGGCATTTTTGCTGGAACAGGCCCCGCACATGCTGCCAGTGGTGGGTTGAAGACTTCGCGGGTTCCGGCTACGTCGTCCGAGGGGTTTCCGGCGCTGTGAAGAAACGGTGCAACCAGTCTTGCCACTGGGTGAAGAGAACGGGGTGGCAGGCGGCCACGACCGAGCGTGTCCAAGGGTCGCCGGACCAGAACGGCGTGCCTTCCAGGGAGGCATAGACGCCGCCTGCTTCTTCCAGAATCAGGGCCCCCGCCGCATAGTCCCATAACTTTTGTCCTCCGTGCAGGGAGACTCCAAAGCGCCCTGCAGCCACATGGCACCATTCCAGGGTGCATGCGCCAAAGTTGCGCTGAGAGGCATAGGGCGGGTGACAGGCCAGTGCCCTGGACAGGCGTGGCGGCAGTCGTTTCAGGTCCACTGCCGCCATGGATTGAGCGAGTGTGGCGGGGGTGCGTGGGGCGCTCAGGGGAAGATCGTTCATCCACGCCCCCTGCCCTGCTTCCGCCACGAACATTTCCCGCGCCAGGGGATCGTATACCGCGCCGAGTACGGGTTTCCCCCGGCGAAGCAAGGCGACGGATACGGCGAAATAGGGAATGCCCTGGACGAAGTTGGAGGTGCCATCGATGGGGTCCACGCACCACAGGGTATCGTGTTCCTGCCATAACTTCTGCTGCGCTGCACTGCTCATTTCCTCGCCCAGCAAGGGACAATCCACCAGGGTGGGCAATATTCCGGCCAAAGCCTCCTGGGTGGCCAGATCGGCCTCGGTGAAGAGGCTTCCATCCGCTTTCCGGTCATGACGGACCTTTTGGTAGCGAGGCAGAATCTGTTCCTGGGCGACTTGTTGAATGACCTGGATGAGGGCAGAGCGCATGGGCGCATGATAGCATGACCGTGTTTTTATCTCAGTCCAAGAGGACCTGTAGGATGAGCCTCCCGCGTTTCTATTGTCCTGACCGCAACCTTCTGGTGCAGGGAGGCGAGTTGCCGCTCGAGGCGGCACACCATGCGGTGCGGGTGCTCCGAATGGGGTCGGGAGAGGAACTGGTGCTGTTCGACGGCCAGGGGGGGGAATTCCGGACCCGGATCCTGACTGTCGATGGTCTCCGCGTGGCGGTGGCGGCGGGCTCTTTTGATCCCGTGGAACGTGAGTCGCCCCTCCGGACGGTATTGATTCAGGGACTCTGTGCCACCGAAAAGATGGACTGGATCTTCCAGAAAGCCGTGGAATTGGGGGTCACTGCCCTGTGGGCGGTCCCGATGGAGCGCAGCGTGATTCGCCTGAAGGGAGAGCGCGAGGCACGGCGCCTCGAACATTGGCGCAAGGTCGTCCTTTCGGCATGTGCCCAGTGTGGGCGCAATCGGGTACCGGAGCTACGTGTTCTGGGGGCGCTGCAGGACTGTTGGGACCAACTTCCCGAACCGGGGCTTCGTCTCCTGCTGAACCCGGAGGGGCGCCACGGGCGGGCGGATCTCGTCTTGCCGGACGGAACCGTGGTTCTGCTGGTGGGGCCCGAGGGTGGATTGAGTACGGCCGAGATAGACCAGGCCCATCGGGCCGGATTTGTGGATGGGCGCATCGGTCCCCGCATCCTTCGTACGGAAACTGCTGCATTGGCCGTACTGGCGACCCTTCAGTCCCGTCACGAGGACTGGACCTTGTGATCTGACAAAAAAGCAGGTACGGACCCATCGATGCGTTGGGGGTGCCTTCCCGGCCGGGAAGTGCGTTGATAGAATCACGCTTGGGCAACTTGGGGGTTATCGATGAAGAACAGTCAGGACTTCGTGGCCTGGTTTCGGGCTGCTGCTCCCTACATCCACGGGTTTCGGGGCCACACTTTCGTGGTGGCCTTTGGGGGAGAGGTGGTCAGCGATGGTAAATTCGTGGCGCTCACTCATGACCTCAATCTCCTTCACAGTTTGGGCGTGCGCCTGGTGTTGGTGTATGGCGCCCGTCCGCAGACGGAAGGACGACTTTCGCAGCGCGGTCATGTACCCCATTACGTGGACGGGATCCGGGTCACCGATGCCGTGGCGCTGGAATGTCTGATCGAGGCTTCCGGGACGCTGGGGGTCGAAATCAGTGCCCTGCTTTCAGTGGGGGTAGCCGAATCGCCCATGGCAGGTGCTGCCCTGCGCGTGGCCACCGGCAATTTTGTCACGGCCCGTCCGGTGGGTGTGGTGGAGGGTGTGGATTTTCAGTATACCGGTCGCGTACGCAAGATCGACGCGCTGGGGATTCGGCGTCGTCTGGAGGACGAGGAGTTTGTGTTGCTGCCTCCTCTGGGCTACTCCCCAACGGGCGAGATATATAACCTGACCGTGGAAGAAGTGGCCACTGCCGCCGCTGTGGCCCTGAAAGCCGCCAAACTGATTTTTTTGACGGATGCCGCCGGCGTGGTCAACGGCGCTGGCGAATTGATCGGGACGCTGTCAGCCCAACAAGCCGAAGAAATTCTTCAGCATCCCGGCATGCAGGGTGAGGACGTGGGGTATTACCTGCCCTGCGCGGTGCGGGCCTGTCGTCAGGGCGTGGCGCGCGTCCACCTGCTCGATCGTCACCGTGACGGCGCACTGTTGCTGGAACTCTTCACCCTGCAAGGGATCGGGACCCTGGTCACTCCGGACATCGAGGATGTGTTGCGCCCTGCGACGCTGGAAGACGTGCCGGGGTTGTTGAGTGTGATTGAACCGCTGGAGGCCGAAGGCGCTTTGGTCAAGCGCGATCGCGTCTTGCTGGAAACCGAAATCGACCGTTTCACGGTATTGTTGCACGATGGGCGGGTGATCGGTTGTGTGGCGCTGTACCCTTATCCCGAGGAAGAATGTGCAGAACTGGCCTGTCTGGCCGTGATGCCCGAGTTTCGTAGCCAGGGACGGGGCGACGTTTTGCTGGGTTATGTGGCAGAACGGGCTCGCGCTCTGGGCGTAAAGCACCTCTTTCTGCTGAGTGCACGGGCCGGACAATGGTTTGCGGAACGGGGCTTCGTGGAAACCGGCGTGCATGCCCTGCCGCCTCAGCGGCAGCAGATGTACAACTACCGGCGCCGTTCCAAAGTATTCGTCAAGCCTCTGGGATGAACGGGTTTCCGGTATCATGCACCTTTTCAGTCGATTTCGAAGGTGAACCATGAGCCGAACCGTGCAGTGCATCAAATTGAAAAAAGAAGCCAAGGGACTGGATCTTCCCCCCTATCCAGGAC
Organism: Ferrovum sp.; assembly: GCF_027317285.1. Lineage (NCBI taxonomy): Bacteria > Pseudomonadati > Pseudomonadota > Betaproteobacteria > Ferrovales > Ferrovaceae > Ferrovum > Ferrovum sp. The sequence continues at coordinate 38,736 of NZ_DAHVHV010000006.1, forward strand.
CCTTGGGGGCTCGGATCTACAATGAGGTCTCGGAAGAAGCGTGGCAACAGTGGTTGGGTCATCAGACCATGCTGATCAATGAAAACCGTCTCAACCTGGCCGATCCGGAAGCCCGCAAGTACCTGGCCCAACAAATGGAAGCTCATTTCTTCGGGGAAGGGGCAGAGCAGGCCTCCGGCTATGTGCCCCCTCGTTCATGAGGGTCAGGAATCGCTGATGACGGTACGTTCCACCTCCTCCATGGAGGTGTGACGCACGTCCTTTCCTTTGACCAGATAGATCACGTATTCCGCCATGTTTTTGGCATGGTCCCCAATGCGCTCCACGGCTTTGGCTGCAAACAGGATGTCGATGGCATTGGAAATGGTCCGCGGATCCTCCATCATGAAAGTGATGAGTTGACGCAGGATGCCCCGAAAGGACTCATCCACGTCGCGGTCATCGCGTAATACCTGGGCAGCGGTGGTGGCATCCAGACGGGCAAAGGCATCGAGGGAATGTCCCAGCATCTGCACGGCCAAATGGGCTGCATGACGAAGATCCACGGGAAGATGGGGTTGGAGCAGACGGTCGCTGTCATGGAGCAGGATGGCCATGCGGGCCATTTTCTTTGCCTCGTCACCGATTCGCTCCAGATCGGTGATGGTCTTGATGATGGCCAGAATCAGGCGCAGATCGCCCGCTGCAGGCTGCCGCCGGGCGATGATGTGGGTACAGTCCTCATCGATGCTCACCTCCAGTCCGTTGATCCGACGGTCAGTTTCAATGACCTGGCGGGCCTGGGAGACATTGCCATCCTGTAGCGCACTGACTGCCGATTCAATCTGTTCTTCAATCAGGCCGCCCATGCGCAGGACTTTGGCGCGGACATTCTCGAGTTCTACATCAAACTGCTTGGCAATATGTTCTTGAGGCAAGGTAAACCTCCCTGAAATTAACGTGTCGAGACCCGGATTCCCGAGGATGTGGCCAGAATCAGTACGTCCGCGGGGCGGCGTGCAAAGAGGCCGCACATCACGACGCCGGTGAGGGCAGACAGGCGTGTTTCCATCTCCACGGGATCGAGGATCTGCAGATTGTGGATGTCCAGGATGATATTGCCATTGTCGGTGGTAAATCCCTCGCGCAGGATCGGCTGTCCGCCCAGACGAACCACTTCGCGCGCCACGTAACTGCGTGCCATGGGAATCACCTCGAGGGGCAGAGGAAATTTGCCGAGGAGTGACACCTGCTTTTTCTCATCCGCAATGCAGACGAATTTTCTGGCGACGGCGGCCACGATTTTTTCGCGTGTGAGGGCTCCTCCCCCACCCTTGATCATGGCCAGACTTGCCGTGATTTCGTCCGCTCCGTCCACATAGACGGGAAGATCGTCGACGCCGTTCAGGTCGAAAACCTGGATGCCGGCAGCCCGGAGGCGCGCTGTGGATGCCTCGGAGCTGGAGACGGCTCCCGCGATGCGATGCCTGCGTGCGGCCAGGGCCTCGATGAAGAAATTGACGGTGGAACCGGTGCCAACGCCGATGACGGCATCGTCGGGAAGGTAGTCTAAGGCGGCTTGGGCAGCCGCTTTCTTGAGTTCGTCCTGATTCATGAATTCTCCCTGAAAACTTCCAGCATAACTGCAACTTGTGACAGACTCAACCCGTGTTTCTCCATTTTATTGGCGATTGGAGTGGGGGAGGGGCATAAAGTTTGTTAATCTTCGGGTATTGAGTGAGGAAAATTTCATGACGGATCGTTATCTGGAACGCATCCTGCGCGCCGGTCGCGTGTATGACGTGGCCATGGAGAGCCCTTTGCAGCGTTTGCCGCGTCTCTCTGCCCGACTGGACAACGAACTCTGGCTCAAGCGCGAAGACCTGCAGCCCGTGTTCTCCTTCAAATTGCGCGGGGCCTACAACAAGATGGCCAGTCTTTCGCCAGAGACACTGGCGCGCGGGGTGATTGCGGCCAGTGCAGGAAATCATGCCCAGGGTGTGGCTCTGGCTGCGCAGCGCATGGGCGTGCGCGCGCTCATCGTCATGCCCGTCACCGCACCGCGGATCAAGGTCGAAGCAGTGCTGGCCCTGGGCGGTGAAGTGGTGCTGGAAGGGGTGTCTTACTCGGAGGCCTACGAACATGCCCTGACCCTGGTGGAAAAGGAAGGGCTGACGTTTGTGCATCCCTATGATGACCCCGAGGTCATCGCCGGACAAGGGACCATCGGACAGGAAATCCTGCGTCAGCACGCTGCGCCACTGGAGGCGATTTTTGTGCCCATCGGCGGCGGAGGGTTGATTGCGGGCGTGGCCGCCCTGGTCAAGCAACTGCGCCCCGAGATTCGCATCATCGGAGTACAACCTCAGGATTCCGATGCCATGCGTCAGTCCCTGGCGGCAGGGCGACGGGTCGTGCTGGATCAGGTGGGACTGTTTGCCGACGGGGTGGCGGTTCGTCAGGTAGGACAGGAAACTTTTCGTTTATGCCAGAAGTACGTGGATGAAGTGGTGACGGTGGACACGGATGCGCTCTGTGCCGCGGTCAAGGATGTCTTCGACGATACCCGCGCCGTGCTCGAGCCGGCGGGGGCTCTGGCGGTGGCCGGACTCAAGCAGGTCGCGCAGCGCGCGGGATGGCGGGGCAAATCCGTTATCGCCATTGCCAGCGGCGCCAACCTCAATTTTGACCGGCTGCGTTTCGTGGCGGAACGGGCCGAACTGGGGGAACAGCGCGAAGGCCTGTTTGCCGCGACCATCCCCGAACGTCCCGGTAGTTTTCGCCAGTTCTGTGCGCTGTTGGGATCGAGAGCGGTGACGGAATTCAATTATCGCTATGCAGATCACCAGCAGGCCCACGTTTTTGTGGGGGTCTCTTTGACCCAGCCCGATGAGTTGCCGGAATTATTGAATCGTCTGCAAGGGCAGGGCATTCGTACGCTTGACCTGACTCACAACGAAATGGCCAAACTTCATGTTCGTCATTTGGTAGGCGGGCATGCCCCGCAGGCCGAGCATGAAATCCTGTACCGCTTCGAGTTTCCCGAGCGTCCTGGCGCCCTGGCCTGTTTTCTTGAACGCCTGAGCGCGCACTGGAACATCAGTCTCTTTCACTACCGCAACCACGGAGCCGACTACGGGAGGGTGTTGGTGGGATTGCAGGTTCCTCCGTCGGATCAGGAGGATTTCCGGAATTTCCTGAACATCCTGGGTTACCCATGGGTGGATGAAACCCGGAATTCTGCGTACCAACTGTTTCTGGGAGGCGGTGCATGAGTTGGGATGGGGCTGGAAAGCGGTGGTGGGTGCATTTCTGGGCGGGGACATTTCTTCTGGCGTGCTGGTTGCCGGGGCAGGCAGCGGAAGAAGGGCAGGGACCGGCCGACCGGATTTTCCGTGCGTTGGGGCCGGAGGGGCAGAGTACCATCCGGCTCCTGACCACCGCTGCCACCTGCCCGACACTCGTGGTGGATGGGCAGCCCCGCCCCATGGATTTGAGGGTCGGGCCCCGCCTGGAACCCCGTGACGATCATCCGGGATCGGTATTTCCGGAGCGTGTTTGCGAGGCTGCCCACATACCGGCAGCGGCCTCGGTGCAGTGGCAGGGGCGGGTTTTGCCTGCGTTGACTCATCCGCCGCGCAGGATCGTGGTACTGGGGGATACGGGATGTCGGATCAAATGGCCCGGTTTCTACCAGTCCTGCAACGATCCGCTTCAGTGGCCGCTGGCTCAGGTGGCACACAGTGCGGCGGCAGAACATCCTGATCTGGTATTGCACGTGGGCGACTATGCGTATCGCGAAAGCCCCTGCCTGGCCAGCGGCTGTGTCGGGACGCCTCATGGTTACGGGGGAGACGTGTGGCAGGCCGATTTTTTCGAACCCATGGCTCCTTTGCTGGAAGCAGCCCCCTGGGTGATGGTGCGGGGCAATCATGAGTCCTGTGCCCGGGCAGGACAGGGATGGTTTCGTTATCTCGATCCTTTTCCCTATGATCCCGCTCATTCCTGTTCCGTGTCGGGCGGAACCCGGGAAGCGCCGGACCCTCCCTATGGCGTGTTGCTGGGGGACGGATTGCAGTGGGTCGTGATGGATTCCACGGCCGTTTCGGAAAAGAAACCGCGTCCGGGCAGTGCCACGGTGGAGACCTATTTCCGTCAATTTGCGCAGGTTGCCCGATTGACGGCTCGCTCAACCCAGAACTGGCTCACGCTTCATCATCCGATCCTGGGGTACGGTTACCTGCCTCTGGTGGGGTATGAACCCGCCAATTATCAACTCAGCGCGGCCCTGGCCGAACATCATTATCCCGACTGGACTCCTCCCGGCGTTCAGTTGGTGGTTCAGGGGCATATCCATACCTTTGAGTTGTCCCGATTCGAGGGAACTTCGGCGCTTGGTTTGATCGCCGGTTTTGGTGGGTCCATGCTGGAACCAGGCTTCCCGGTTTGGGTCCCCGGTCACAACGAAGTGGCCCCCGGCGTACGGGTGGCCCAGTCTTACAACGACCAGCATTATGGCTATCTGCTCATGGAACGGATGGAAGGGGGGCAATGGCGCCTGACGGAAAAGGATGCACAGGGTCAGATCCGCCGCACTTGTCTGTTGGCACTGGACCGGACTCCCACTGGTTTTCATTGTGAGGGGACGTTGCCTGCGGCACAGTCCCTCGATCTGCCGGATTCCGCCGGGGCGGCGGATTACCTGTTGCTGGGCGAGGTGCATGACAACCAGGCCGGGCATGCACTGCGCCAGCATTGGCTGGAATCCCTGGTCAAGCGCAGGGATTACGTCCTGGCCATGGAACAGTTGAATCGTGCGCGCCAAACCCCCCTCACCGAAGCCGAGGATAAAGTCCGGGGGCCCGTGGCCCAGAGTGATCCGGCACTGCATGCCGTGGCAGAAGCCGGAGGGTTTGACTTCAAGGGCTGGCACTGGGATTTTTATGCCCCTGTCCTGGCGCTGGCGGTGAATCAACGCTGGCCTCTGGGGGCGACCAATCTGGATCGTCAGACCCTGATGAAACTCATGACCGGTAAGGAACCCATGCCGCCCGAACCGTTGCACTGGAGTGCGCGGCAGCAGGAAATTTTGACGGACGAAGTGCGTGAAGGACACTGTCGTCTGTTGCCGGAAACCCAGTTGCCCGGCATGGTGGCCGCGCAGCAGGCACGCGACCGCAGCATGGCCGAAAGCCTGGTGGCCTGGCACCACCAGACGGGCAAGCCTGTGATTTTGCTGGCAGGGAACGGACATCTGCGCAAGGACACGGCGGTTCCTCTGTGGTTGCAGCAACTGGATCCGGGCGCTCGGGTCGTGAGTGTGGCGATACTGGAGCCCGAACAGATGCACGACCCCAAACTGGCGGGCGTCTACGATGAAACTTTCGAGGTTCCCCTGCAGGCCCGGGCAGATCCCTGCGTGGCGCTACGGGAACGCCTCAGTGGGAAACGACCCCTCCCGACAGACCAAAAAGCTCCTTGATGTCGAGGATCAACACGATTTCTCCATCGCTGGACATGGTCACGCCCGCCACGCCACTGGGGCGGAAGGTATCGAGAGATTTGATGACGACGTCATCGTGGCCGTCAAACCCATCCACCGACAGAATGAAACTCTGATTTTCCACCTGCATCAGAACCCCCGTATGGGCCTGGTTTGACTCTTCCCAATGGAGAAGTTGAGCCAGGGACACCATGGGTAGAATTTCTCCCCGCACGACCAGGGTGGTCTTGCCGCCCACATGCTGAATCTGGTTATGTTCAAGCGCGATGATTTCACGGACCAGAGACAACGGCACGGCAAAGGACTGTGCGCCGATGCGTACCATGAGGACCGGCAGAATGGCCAGGGTCAGCGGCAGCGAAATGGTCAGTTCCGATCCTTTTCCGACCTCCGAACGAATGGTAACATTGCCATTCAATTTCTTTATGTTGGTTTTGACCACATCCATTCCCACCCCCCGCCCGGAGACGCTGGAGATCTGCTCCTTGGTGGAAAAACCGGGCAGGAATATGAGTTCCAGGCACTGCGTTTCGTCCAGGCTGCTGGCGACTTCAGGGCTGATCAACCCCTTGGCGATGGCTTTGGCCCGGATGGCTTCGGGGTCCATGCCCTTGCCGTCATCGGCGATGACGATGTTGATGTGGTCGCCAATCTGGCGCGCTTGCAACTGGATGAGACTTTTGACGGGTTTGCCAGCTGCGGTACGCTCTGCCGGTAATTCCACGCCATGGTCCACGGCATTACGAATCAGGTGGACCAGAGGATCATTCAGGTCTTCGATCATGGTTTTGTCGATTTCCGTTTCTTCTCCGACCAGAACCAATTCCACTTCCTTGTTCAACTGTCGTGCCAGGTCCCGCGCCAGGCGGGGAAATTTTTTGAACAGGCGGCCGATGGGCTGCATGCGGGTTTTCATGACCGAGTTTTGCAGGCTGACCACCAGCATGTCTAACTGGTTGACGGCTTCATCGAGCGCGCGCAGGGTGTTGGCATCCTGTTTTCCCAACAGAATGTCGGAGCGTAACTGATTCAGGCGGTTCTTGGTCAGGCCGATTTCCCCGGACAGATTGAGCACCTGGTCCAGGCGCTCCGTATCGACCCGAATTGTGTTTTCCTTGACGTTTTCCGACTCCCGACGTCCACCTAGGCTGGCATTGGCCGGGGAATCGGTGGCGCGGCGACCGTAACTTCTGATTTCCTGAGGCGCTTCGGCGGAGGATTCCGGGGCCGGGTGGAGGTTTTGAGACGGAGAAGGCGCGTTCGCGGCGGGTTTGTCCTGAGCCGGGGGAACGGCGGGTGGGAGCGGCTCCGGGGGAGTACCAGCGCCAGTCAGGGCCGCAAACAGGGCATTCCAGTCTGGGCCGGGGGGTGGAGAAGCCGGAGCAGAGGATGCAGGGGCAGGCGTTGCCTTTGCCAGCGGTTTTCCTTCCAGAATGGCTTCCAGTGCCTGGGTGATGGCGGGCGGCGCCGAGGACGGCTGGGTATTTTGAGAGAGTGCGCCAAACATGTGACGAACTTCGCTGGTGGCGGACAGAATGGCATCCATGATGTTGGCATCGAGGGTCAGTTGATCGTTACGAAGGCGATCAAAGAGATTTTCTGTCAGGTGACACAGGGTGACCAATTCTGTGGCATTGAGGAAGCCTGCGCCCCCCTTGATGGTGTGAAATCCCCGGAAGATATCGTTGAGCAGACCGTGGTCGTGGGGGGCCTGTTCGAGCATCAGGAGTTTGCTGTCCACATCGTCCAGCAGTTCCGAAGATTCCTGCAGAAAATCCTGCAGCAGTTCTTCCATTCCGGAAAAGTCGCTCATGATGTCAGAATCCCAGGCTTTCCAGCAATTCGTCTACCTGATCCTGGCTCGTGACCACGTCACTGCGTCCTGATGTCGCTCCCACCAGGGGGCCGTTGAGCAGTCCCTCGTCCACACGGGACAGGGCGGGGGCATTTTCCACCAGTAGGGCGATGAGTTGTTTTTCCATGTTTTGAGTGACTTCCAGGGTTTTTTTGATGACCTGGCCCGTCAAGTCCTGAAAGTCCTGAGCCATGACGATTTCCATGAGAAAGGTCTGGATCGCCTTGGTTTGTTTCGGGATTTCGAACAGTTGGGCATGGGTGCGGGTGACCAGGGCCTTGAACTGTTCCACCGATACCTTGCCCTCGAAAAGGGACTGCCATTCGTTGGACAACCGGAGGCAATCCGACTGTATCTTCTCCACGATGGGCTGGGCCGCATCCGTGGCATTGAGTACCCGTTCTGCCGCCTGTTGGGTCATGGCCGCCACATAGCCGAGACGATCGCGTGCATCGGGAATGGAAGAGGCCACGGTTTCCAGGCTTTTATCCAATCCCAATTCGCGCAAACTGTCATGGAGCGTTCGAGTCAACTGACCAATTTCATTGAATACTTTTTCGGTCGTGTCGCAAGTGGGGCAACTGCTCTCGTCTTCCTTGTTTTCCCCATTCATGCCGTTCTGGGCGGCGACGATGCTGTCGAAAAGGGATTCCAGATCATCGTTGTCTTGGACGCTCATGGCATTCTCACTTCTTCATGTTCTGAAAGATTTTCTTTAACTTTTCATCCATGGTGGCCGCGGTGAAAGGTTTGACGATATAACCACTGGCCCCTGCCTGAGCGGCTTCTATGATGTTTTCCTTCTTGGCTTCTGCCGTGACCATGAGTACGGGCAGATGTCTGAGGGAAGGGTCCTTGCGGATGGCTCGCAACAAGTCGATTCCCGTCATGTTGGGCATGTTCCAGTCCGACACGACAAACTCGATGTCTCCGGCGCGCAACTTGCTGAGGGCATCCACCCCGTCTTCTGCTTCGATCACATTGGTAAAGCCCAACTCTTTCAAAAGGTTGCGGACGATCCGCCGCATCGTGGAAAAATCATCCACCACCAGAAACTTCATGTTGGCATCAACCACGCTCATTCTCCATCATTCAACTCAGCAAGGGGCGCAAGGTTTCCGACAGCATGGCCGCGTCAAACTTCGCAACGTAATAGTCTACGCCGACCCGGTTACCCATGGCTCGATTGGCCTGCGACGAGAGCGATGAATGCATGACAACAGGAATTTCGTCAAAACGTTTGTCCGCTTTCAATTGTTGCGTCAACACATACCCATCCATTTCAGGCATCTCCGCATCCACCAGAATCACCTGAATCTGGTTGCGCAGGGGATAATTTCCATGCGAAGCGCTGTCCGCCAAACCGCACAACCGCTCCCACGCCTCTCGTCCGTTATTGGCACGCAAATGCTTGACTCCCATTTTATCCAGCAATTCCGCTATTGTCTTGCGTGCAACGGAAGAATCATCTGCAAAAAAGACGCACTTTTCATGGCCACTTTCTATTTTCGGAACATTCCCTACCACATTTTCCCCAAAAGCCGAGGCCAATACCTGCTCCACGTCGACGATGGAGATCAGTTCTCCCGTGGGAAGTTCGGTAATGGCATTGATGAGGTTGTCACCACTTCCGGAGAAGTCGTTCTCTGGTGCGCGGACGGTACTCCAGTCGACGCGGATGATTCGGTCCACGCCGGCGACCAGAAACCCCAGCGTGTGGCGGCTGTATTCGGTGACCAGCATGGTGGTGCGCTCGTGCGCACGGGCGTTTTCCAACTTCATGAAACTGACCAGATCCAGAACGGGGATGATGTGTCCGCGCAGGCTGACGATGCCGGAAACGCCAGCGGGCATGTTGGGCGTCCGGGTGACCTTCATGGCGTGGGTGACTTCGCGCACCTTGAACACATTGATGCCAAATTTTTCTTCCGTCCCCAGAGAAAACAGCAAGATCTCCATCTTGTTGGATCCTGCCAGATTGGTCCGCGCATTCACGGCATCCAGCAGTTCATCTCCCACCGGGGAAAATGTTTGGGGCTGATTCTGAAAAGTCATGGGGCCTCCGCACCTTTCAGCAGGCGAGTCAGGGTGCTCGCCAAACGATTGGGTTCAAATTTCGAGATATATTCGTCCACCCCCACGGTCTTGCCCAATTGCTGGTTGGAACTGCCGGACAATGAGGAATGCATGAGCACCGGGATGCCTGCGAACCGTTTGTCTTCCTTGATCTTTCGGGTCAGCATGTAGCCATCCATCTCGGGCATTTCCACATCGGTCAGGATGAGTTGAAGCGTATCCTTCAGCGGGGTGTGGGCGCTTTCGGCAACCTCTGCCAGATGACGCAACTCATCCCATGCCTGGCGACCATTCACCGCCGAAATGCCTTGTACGCCCATGGCTTCCAGGGTACGGGCAATCTGTTTGCGGGCGACGGAGGAATCATCGGCATAGAACACCCGCCGATTGTTCAGGCCGAGAGGCCTCACGTTGCGGTAGATGGATTCGTCCTCGCCGATCTGAGCGGTTTCGGCCAGTACGCGTTCCACATCCAGCATCATGACCAGTCGTCCATCCGGCAGTTCTGTCACGGCGGTGACCAGTCCTCCCAGAGGGGTATTCACCATTTCGGGAGGGACCCGCATGGCCGACCAGTCGAGACGCAGGATGGTATCCACCGATTCCACCAGAAACCCCTGGGTGTGACCGTTGTATTCCGTGATGATCGTGATGTCCGGAACGGTTTCGAGCGGAATGCCGATGTACTTGGCCAGTCCGATGATGGGAATCAGGATGCCGCGCAGGCTGACCATTCCCTCCACGGCTTCGGGCATTTCCGGAGCGCGCGTGATGGGTGGGGTGCGCAGCACTTCGCGTACCTTGAAGACATTGATGCCATAAGTTTCGCGGCGTTCGGTTCGGGGATTGATCCCCAACGTGAACATCAGAATTTCCAACTTGTTGGTTCCCGCCAACTTGGTTCGGGCATCGATTTTGGAAAGTAGTTCAGACATGGATCATCCTTGGTTCACTGTCTTTGAGCATGGCCGTTCTTCATGATAAGGGATAGCGACTTTTTTGCCGGAAACTTTAATCAGCGGGTCGGGCTGACGGGCAGCGGGGGAGCAGGCGCGGCGGGAGAGGGAGGTGTCGGTGGAACACCGTTTTCCACCTGAATGACACCGCCGTCATGGCGTGCCGTATCCTCGGCTCGTTTGTTCATGACAATGATGCTGATGCGCCGATTGGTCGGATCGTTGGGATCGTTTTTATTCAGCAGGACGGCCGACGCCAGTCCGACGACGCGCAGGACCTTGTCGGGGTCCATGCCCCCCGTGATCAGTTCACGCCGGGAGGCGTTGGCTCGATCGGCAGAGAGGTCCCAATTGTTGTATCCACCTTTGGCTCCTTTCATGTCCACGGAGTAGGGGCGCGCATCCGTGTGTCCGGACAAACTGATGAAATTGGGGACATCATTGAGGCTTTTACCGATTTCACGGAGGATATCGCGGGTGTAGGGTTCCAGTTGGGCGCTTCCCACCCGGAACATGGGACGATTCTGGCGATCCACGATCTGAATGCGCAATCCCTCGCTGGTGAGGTCCAGAAGGATCTGGTCCTTGAATTTCTCCAGGTTGGGGTTATGGGCGATGACCCCTTCGATCCTTGTCTTCAATTCTTTGAGTTTGGCCAATTCATCGGCCTGCTCCTTACGTTTGAAGTCGGTATCGGATGTCTTTAGACTGATGATTTTTTTCCTGGAAGGAAGGTCTCCCCTCTTGACTTGTCCCTCGCTACGTGACAGGTCTTTCCCGCCCCCCTTGATAACGCTGGAACTGTTTCCGCTGCCGGATCCCCCTTCAAGGGCAATCTTCAGGGGGGTTTTGAAATAATCCTCGATCCCCTGCAGATCTCCCCGAGTGGTGGAGCCCAGTAGCCACATCAGGAGAAAGAACGCCATCATGGCCGTTACAAAATCGGCATAGGCGATTTTCCAGGCTCCTCCGTGGTGCCCGCCACCCGCAACCTTTTTGATGCGTTTGACGACGATGGGGCGTTTGTCTTCGGCGGTCATCGACCCGGTTCCTCAGGATCAGCGTTTCTGTTTGACGTGGGTTTCCAATTCGGCAAAGCCGGGGCGCTCGGGTGTATTGAGTACCTTGCGTCCGAATTCCACCGCCATGGCAGGCGCATAACCGTTGAGACTGGCCAGCAAGGTTACCTTGATGGTTTGAAACATCTTGGTGGATTCGTCGGCCTTTTGTTCCAGCAGTCCACCCAGCGGTCCCACAAACCCATAAGCCAGCAGGATCCCCAGGAAGGTTCCCACCAGGGCGTGCGCGATGAGCATGCCCAGTTCGGCAGGGGGGGCGCCCACCGATTCCATGGTGTGCACCACACCCATCACGGCGGCCACGATCCCGAAAGCGGGGAGTCCGTCACCGAGTTTGGAGATGACGTGGGCGGGTACCAGTGCCTCATGGTGATGAGTTTCAATTTCCACATCCATCAGATTTTCGATCTCCATGGCGTTCAGGTTTCCACTGACCATGATGCGCAGATAATCCGTGATGAATTCGATCACATGGTGGTCACCCAGAATTTTTGGATATTTGGAAAAGAGGGCGCTTTGCTCGGGGTTTTCTACATCCCCTTCCACGGCCATCAGCCCTTCCTTGCGGATTTTCCCCAGGATCTCGTAGAGCAGGGCCATCAACTCCATGTAGGTTTCTTTGTTGTATTTTGCTCCCTTGAATACCGAGGGGAGGGCTTTGGATGTGGCTTTGACGGCCGTTCCCGTATTGCCGACGAACAAGGCGCCGGAGGCGGCGCCTCCAATCATGAGCAGTTCAACCGGTTGGAAGAGGGCGCCCAAATGCCCTCCTCCTATGGCAAACCCCCCGAACACGGCGCCCAGGACGACGACATAGCCGATGATGACAAACATGGAAAGGCTCCAGATACGTTATAAATTCTTGGAGGGTTTACAAGGCGCCATTCAACCATGAATCGAGCGTGCGCGCATCCCGTTTTCGAGGTTTTCGGCTAATTTTTTTTGAACTTTACAGGTAAGGTTCTGAAGAGACGGATTTTTGGCTGAGTTTCTTGGTTTTTCCAGCGCGGGATGGGGGGGAGCAGATACCGCAGACATAATCAGAGGTCAGGTCGTGGGTATGGACCACGAACTCCCCGTTGCAACGGATACACGGGGTCGTTTTCAACATGCCGGCAGCACAGAAGCGGAGTAAAAACCAGGCGCGGGTAACGCTGAGAATGTTTTCTTCCTTGCTGATGACATTCTGCTCGAGATAGAGCCGATAACTCTTGATGAGCAATTCAAGAGGGGGGAGATCGATGTTCTTTTCGAGGTAACGGTAAATCCCGAGGAACAGGGAGGCGTGGATATTCGGTTGCCAAGTGATGAACCAGTCAGTGGAATAGGGCAACATGCCCTTGGAAGGAGAATGCCCGGCGACTTCCCGATACAGGCGCAACAGCCGCTCGCGGCTCAGATGGGTCTCTTCCTGCAACAACTGAAGACGAGCCCCCAACTCGATCAACTCGACGGCCCACTGGACCTCCTGGGCTTCGGCAACGATGCTGCGCGGAGCAACCAAGGGAGGTCAGATCGCCAGTTGTTCGGCCGGTTGGCCGGCCATGAGGATGGCTGCATGGGGTTGGGCCATGAGCCGGTCTTTGGTGTGGTCGGTGATCATGTTGAGCAGCAGGTTCTCATCGAAACGCAAACGGCACACCAGCATATTCGATGCGGCCATTTTAATCAACTGGGCAGGGGTCAGACTGGCGATCAGATCGGCCATTTCCGCGTTGATCCCCAGTCGGAACAGGGCGGCGGCCATGTCCTGATTGATCATGTTCTGAGCCAGCATCAGATAGGAAAGGTTGGTGTCCTTGATCTCTGCGTGTAATTGGGTGGGGTTCACGGAAATTCTCCTTAGTGTTGGACTGCGCCGGTGACCACGGGTCACGATGGGCCCATTGTGCCGAACGAAAAAAGGAGAATAAATCAGTAATTTGATGAATTTGTCGTAGGAATAAAACCTATGGGCGACACAAACGCCCGCTTTGCCATCGGGGGCAAAAAAAGCGGGTAAAATAAAAACTCAATATTTTCAGTCGATTGCGGTATTCTGCTTCGTCTATAAACAGGTTATCGGCAGACTTTTGGAAAACTTTAGGGTTTTTTTAAAAAAATAAAATTTTTTTCCCATCCTCAAATAAAGGCAAAAAGTGTCTCACTCTTGCACCGTCTGGAGAAATGACGGGGTAAACCCCTGGTTGTTCCTGCCTTTGAGGGGGGCTTCCCCTCAGGATAATGGCGTGTCGATGTGTCCCCTAATCTCAGAGAGTTCCTATGGACAGCGAGAGCGATCTCGAAAAAACCGAACAACCTTCGCAGCGACGTCTCGATCAGGCGCACGAAGAAGGTCAGGTCGCCCGTTCCCGCGAACTGTCCACCTTCATGGCGTTGTTGGCGGGTGGCGGCGGGTTGTGGTTCATGGGGGCGCATCTGCGTCAATCATTGTTGGGGTTGGTTCGCCAGGGACTGAGTTTCGATGCGGGGGTGGCGACTGACCCCGTACGCATGATGGAACGGTTTTCACGATTGTCGCTGGAGATCGTGGGCGTGTTTTTGCCCTTTTGGGGTTTGCTCCTGATGACGGCCATTTTTTCTCCCCTGCTCCTGAATGGGTGGTTGTTCAGTTTCAAACCGTTGCAACCAAATTTTTCCCGCCTGGACCCCCTGGCCGGTATCGGACGCATGTTTTCTGCCCAGGGGGGGGTGGAATTGGTGAAAAGCATTGCCAAGGCGGGAGTGGTGGGTGGGGCAGGGGTCTGGGCGGTGTGGCACTATCTGGATCAGACCCTGATGCTCCCCGCGTTGTCCATTCCTGCCGCCACCTTGCAGATGGGGACCCTGGTGGGACAGGCCTTTTTGGCCATGTTGGCAGGGATGATGCTGGTGGCCGCGGTGGATGTGCCATTTCAGTTGTGGGAGCACAATCGTCAACTTCGCATGACCAAGGATGAAATTCGCCAGGAGGCCAAGGAAACCGAAGGGGATCCCCAGATCAAGGGCAAGATCCGGAGTATGCAGCGTGAACGGGCGCGTCGGCGCATGATGGCTCAGGTCCCGAGTGCGGACGTGGTGGTGACCAATCCTACCCACTATGCGGTGGCCCTGCGCTACCAGGAGGGCGTCATGCGCGCCCCCATCGTGGTGGCCAAAGGGGTTCACCAGGTGGCGGAACGCATTCGCGCGCTGGCGGCCACACATCGCATTCCCGTGGTGGAGGCCCCTGCATTGGCACGGGCATTACATGCCCATACCGAGTTGGAACATCCCGTACCAGAGGCGCTCTATCTTGCAGTCGCCGAGATATTGGCCTATGCCTACCAGTTACAACGACAGCGCAAGGAAGGAGGCGATGTTCCTCCTCCGCCTCAAAACCTTCCTGTTCCCGAGGAACTTGATCCTGAAAACCGGGTGAGCACATCATGAACAATGCGTTGATGACGGTTCAGGGTTTGTTCAAAGGAGCCGGAAGCAAGGGATTGGCCGGTCCCGTTCTCATCATTCTGGTGTTGAGCATGATGGTGTTGCCTCTGCCTGCCTTTTTGCTGGATATCTTTTTTACCTTCAACATCTCCGTTTCGATCATGGTGTTGCTGGTCAGCATGAATACGCTGAAACCCCTCGAGTTTTCCGCCTTTCCGACAGTCTTGCTGATGACCACGCTGCTGCGTCTGTCCCTGAATGTGGCCTCCACCCGGATCGTATTGCTGGAAGGGCATACCGGGCCGGATGCGGCGGGGAAGGTCATCGAGTCCTTTGGACACTTTTTGGTGGGGGGGAATTTTGCAGTGGGGATCGTGGTTTTCCTGATCCTGGTGGTCATCAACTTTGTCGTGATCACCAAAGGAGCGGGGCGAATTGCTGAGGTGGGCGCCCGTTTTACCCTGGATGCCATGCCCGGTAAACAAATGGCCATCGATGCCGATCTCAATGCCGGTTTGATCGGTGAGGAAGAAGCCCGTAAGCGTCGCCTCAACATTGCCCAGGAAGCGGATTTTTATGGGTCCATGGATGGGGCCAGCAAGTTTGTGCGCGGAGATGCTGTGGCAGGGATCATGATTCTGCTCATCAATATCATTGGTGGGTTCATCGTCGGAGTCCTGCAGCATAATCTGGATGTGGCGACGGCGGCCAAGAACTACACGCTGTTGACCATCGGGGACGGGTTGGTGGCACAGATTCCTTCGCTGGTCATTTCCACCGCAGCCGGTGTGGTGGTCAGCCGCGTTTCTACCGACGAAAACATCGGTCAGCAACTGATGGGTCAGGTCTTCACCCAGCCTCTGGTTCTCATGTTGACCGGAACCATCGTGGGTGCCTTGGGGTTGGTGCCGGGCATGCCGCACTTTGCTTTTCTGCTCTTTGCGGCCATTCTGGGCGGGTGGGGGACCACATTGTGGAAACGCCAGCGCTTCGAGGCGGTGCAGGCCGCCCTGCCCCAGGCCCCGCCCCAGGTTTCCCTCGAGGCGCCGGAAGCCACCTGGGAAGATGTGACCCCCATCGATGTCCTGGGTCTGGAAGTCGGCTACCGTCTGATCTCCCTGGTGGATAAGGAGCGGGATGGGGATCTGTTACGGCGGATCAAGGGGTTGCGGCGCAAGTTTGCCCAGGAAATAGGGTTTCTGCCCCCTGCCATTCATATTCGCGATAATCTGGAATTGCGCCCCAACGCCTATCGGATCACGCTGAAAGGTGCTGAAATCGGGAGTGGGGAAGCATTGCCCGGACAGTTTCTGGCCATCAACCCCGGGCAGGTTACGGGGACATTGCAGGGAACGCCCACTCAGGATCCGGCTTTTGGGTTGCCCGCCATCTGGATCGAGGCAGTACTCAAGGATCATGCGCAGGCGCTGGGCTATACGGTCGTGGACGTTAGTACGGTGGTGGCCACGCATCTCAGCCACCTCATCCATCTGCAGGCGGCTTCCCTGTTAGGGATACAGGAGTTGCACCAGTTGCTGGAGCATGTGGCCAAGTCCAGTCCCAAACTGATCGAGGAGTTGGTTCCCAAACTTCTCTCTCATGCCCTGTTGCAAAAGGTTCTCCAGAACCTGCTGGAGGAGGGAGTACCCATTCGGGATATGCGCAGCATTCTGGAAACACTGTCCAAATATGTACCCGTGTCGCAAGACCCTGTTTACCTGACGGCTCAGGTCAGGGTGGCACTGGGTCCGGCGATCATTCAACAACTCTATCCCGCCTCACAGGAATTACAGGTGATTGCCATGGACAAGGAACTGGAACATCTTCTGGCTCAGGCCATGCAGGCCGGGGGACTACAGCAGGCCATCGAGCCAGGCCTGGCGGATACCCTGTTGCGCGAGACACGAATGGCGGCGGAACGTCAGGAAATGATGGGGTTTCCGGTGGTCCTGCTGGTGCCGGGACAATTGCGGGATTTGCTGGCGCGCTTTCTCAAGCGGACCTTGCCTCAATTGAAAGTGATTGCTCAGGATGAGGTGCCTGGGTTTAGAACCGTGAAAGTGACATCGCTGGTTGGAGGGCGAGTATGAATGCACAAACAAGAACCATCAGGGCTCTGACCGCGCGGGATGCGTTACGTCAGGTACGGGTGGAAATGGGGGAAGATGCCGTTATTCTGTCCAACCGGCGGGTGGGCGACCATGTAGAAATCGTGGCGGCTGCGCCCGCTGCCCTTGCTCAACTGGAGCAGGGCGGGAAAAACAACGAAGAAAAAGAGAATGTCTCCCAGTTGATGAAGGAGATCCGAAGGTTGCAATCGGATTTACAGGGCCAACTGGTTTCGCTGGCAACACCCACTGCGCACGCCACCAAAAAAGGCAAGATTCAGCGCAGCATGGTGCGGATGGGGTTCAGTTCGGCCCTGACCGAGCAGATTCTCGACCAGATGCCCGAACAGGCCGGCCTGAGTTGGGTGACGCAAGTGTTGGAGCGGAATTTATGCGCCTTGCGTGGGGATGAAACGATCGTCGGGGGGGGTGGGGTTTTTGCCCTGGTGGGCCCTACGGGAGTGGGGAAGACCACGACCACCGCCAAACTGGCGGCTCGGGCCGTGGTTCGTTATGGGGCCACCCGGGTGGGGCTCGTGACCACGGACAGTTATCGCGTGGGTGCCCATGAGCAGTTGCGCGTCTACGGGCGGATTCTCGGGGTCCCGGTGCACACGGTCAAGGATGCGGCGGATCTCAAGACGACGTTGAATGGATTGCGCGACAAACATCTGGTATTGGTCGATACCATGGGCATGGGTCAGCGCGATGGCCGCGTTCAGGAACAGAATGATCAACTGGATTCGTTGGGTGTGCGACGCTTGTTGTTACTCAATGCAACCTGTAACCTGCACACCCTGGAAGATGTGGTTCGGGTCTACCGTACGCCCAATGTGTTGGGGTGCATCCCCACCAAACTGGATGAAGCGTTGGCCATGGGCGGGGTGCTCGACGTGGCGATTCGCCACCGCCTGCCGTTGTGTTATGTCGCCAACGGACAACGGGTGCCGGAAGACTTGCGCGAAGCGAACCTGATGGCTCTCTTGCAGGCAACTTTTAACAGCCTTGAAATGGTGGGGTACAATATTGCCTTACCCCTCGAATTTTCTTTGGAGAATGGGGGCCTGAGCCATGCCTGACCCCGGAGCGTGCGACCAGGCCAGCGGATTGCGGCGCCTGATTTCCCCTCCGCACTGTCGGATTCTTACCGTTCTGGGTAGTCGTCCGGGGGCAGGCGCCTCCCTGGTGGTGGCGGGGCTGGCCTGCATCGGCGATCACGCTTCGTCCATGTTGGTGCTGGATGAACACCGGGGACCCCGTCATTTGGGCCGGATCCTCAACCTTCGCTTGCGCTACGACGCGCGACAGGTCCTGGCGGGACATCTCGACTGGGCTCAGGCCCTGGTATCGATCGGGCCGCAGGTGGATTATCTCAACCTGGAGCGGGTCAAGGCAACGCCCGCAGCCGTGCCCTGGTCAGGGCTGGTTGCCTTGGCGCACCAACGTACCCATGTGCTGGTGGACAGTGCCTCACTGGAGTTGGCCCGTCGCATCCGAGGCCATCACGAAAATACCCGCGCTTCCGTTCTATGGGTGATTGACGAAGCCGATTCATGGCCGGCCTGCCAGAAACGCCTGAGTCAACTGTTGTCCCATTCGCCGACTGCAGTGGGGGGGGTCATCAACCGGGCAACGAATGGGGACAGGGTGCTTGAATGGCAGGGACGCTGCCGTGCCCTGGTCCAGTCCATCGGGCTGGAGTACCGTGATTTTGGTTTCCTGCCCCTTGCTCAAAGGCCTGCTCATGACACACAATGGCGTTTTAACACGATGGGAGGGTTGCCCTCGGTATCCCTGTCCCAATCCTTGATGCGCCTCAGGACTCAGATCTTGTCCTGGGACCCGGTGGTGCGAAACCAGAGGACCGCCCAGAGGAATGAAAGCGACGGATTTTCATGGGGGGAGAGGAAAGCGCGGGTGGCCTGGGGAGGGAGGTAAGGATGTATACACCCGCAGGTCTGGAAGACAAGGAAGATTGTCTGAAAACCTTTGCGCCTCTGGTCAAGCGTATTGCGCATCACCTGATGACCCGATTGCCAGGCAGCGTGGAGGTGGATGATCTGATTCAGGCGGGAATGATGGGTTTGCTGGAGGCTTCGACACGCTATGACGAGTTGCGCGGCGCACAGTTCGAGACCTATGCCGGGCAACGCATTCGGGGAGCCATGCTGGACGAACTGCGTCAGTCGGACTGGATGCCGCGTAATTTGCGGCGTGACACCAAACGGGTCGAACAGGCAATCAGTCGCCTCCAGCAACGGCAAGGCAAGACTCCCAGTGAATCCGAGGTGGCCAGCGAACTGGAGATGAGTCTGGCCGATTACCAGGCATTGCTGTTTGAAGCGCGGGGCGCGCAGTTGCTGTACTACGAAGATTTTCGTGAACAGGACGGTGAAGAATCCTTCTTTGATCGCCATGAGTTCGGGCATGAACTCGAACCCCTGGCATTGCTGGGAAATCAACGTTTTCAGACGGCGTTGGTGGAGGCCATCGAAGAGTTGCCGGAACGTGAACGGTTGATGATGGGATTGCATTACGAACAGGAGATGAACTTGAAGGAAATTGGCGAAGTCCTGGGGGTTAGCGAGTCGCGCGTCAGTCAGATTCATACCCAGGCAGTGACGCGTCTGCGCAGCCGTCTCAAGAGTCATCACTGAGCATGGATATTCTGAGTATTTTCGGGCTGGTTTTCGGGCTGATGGCGGTTCTGATCGGTCAATGGCTGGAGGGTGGGGCTCTGTCCAGCCTGTTTCAGTTGACTGCGTTTGTGATCGTGATGGGCGGGACGCTGGGGGCAATGCTTCTGCAGACCCCCTGGAATGTCTTCTCGCTGGGCATGCGAATGCTGCTTTGGGTATGGTGGAAACCCGTGTTTCATACGGCAGAACTGCACAGCCAGGTGGTGGAATGGAGCAAGATTGCGCGGCGGGACGGGTTACTGGCGCTGGAACCTCATGTGGCGCGGCAAACGGACCCGCTGATCAGCAAGGGGCTGCAGATGGTGGTGGACGGGCTGGATGCGCAGCATATTCGCGCGGCCCTGCAAGTGGATATTCAGGGATACGAGCGACTGCGTTGGCCAGCTGCGCGAATGTGGGAACAGGCAGCCGGTTATGCGCCCACCATCGGTATGCTGGGCGCGGTGTTGGGGCTGGTGCAGGTCATGGAACGACTGGGGGACCCTGCCCAGTTGGGCGCAGGGATTGCGGTAGCCTTCGTTTCCACGATTTACGGGGTAGGCTTTGCCAACCTGTTTTTCTTTCCCGTTGCCAATAAATTGAAATTCCTGGTTCAGCAGCAAATCGCTACCTACGAAATGGTGGTGGACGGTTTTTTATTGATCTCGCGCGGTGAGAACCCACATTTTGTCCAAGGTAAACTCGAGGGATATCTCTCCTGAGTTGGCGCGGCATTCCCGCCGCGCCGAACGGGATCACAGCGAACAGCGCTGGCTGGTGTCCTATTCGGACTTCATTACGTTGCTTTTTGCTTTCTTTGTGGTGATGTACGCCATTTCTGCGGTGAACGAGACGAAATATGCACGTTTCCACAGTGCCATCAATTCGGCGTTCAAGGAAAATGTGCGTCAGGGATCTTCCGGCGTGTTGGTCATCGAGCAGGACTCGGTGCTCAAGTCGTTGATCGACGAGCGGAATTTACAATTCATTGAACTTCAACGTCGCCAACAGGACAGTATCCACGCCATGCTCCATCAGTTGGACAGTGTGCTGGCCCCACTGGTAAAGCAAGGTATGGTGCGGGTTCTGCAAACCGGACGGGGCATCGTGATCGACTTGAATGCGAAGGTACTGTTTCAGGAAGGAGATGCGGAACTTCAGGCCAATGCCCGCCCCACCCTGGACGAGGTAGCCAAGGTATTGAATACCAACCGGCTGGCGGTGGAGGTCAAGGGACATACGGATAATATTCCCATCCGCACCGCCCTTTATCCCTCCAATTGGGAACTGTCCACTGCCCGTGCCAGCCGGGTCGTTCGTTTCTTTATCGATGATGGCGTGGCCAGCCAGCGTTTGACCGCAGCAGGGGATGCGGAGAACGATCCCATCGTGCCGAATGATTCTCCGGAGGATCGGGCACGCAATCGTCGGGTCACCGTCACGGTTCTGACGCCAACGCTCAAACCCGTGGAACAGGGCGACTATTGGGGAAAGTGATCAACCCGAGGCCAGGGGGCGCCCTGACCCTGTGGCGGGCGCGAGAGTCTGACCGTCCGGGCCATAGAGTGTGGCTTTCTGGGCGGCTTGCTGAAGAATCGTCAGGGCTTGCTGATTGTGACGCAGGCGAATCTGAATCAGTTCCCCATTGGTCCGGTTGGTGGTTTCGGCTTTCTGGGTATTGGCCAGAAGGGCATTCAGGCGGTCGATATTGTGTCCAACCGGTGGCGTCCCCAGTTCACGACGGTAGGTGGTCAGGTCGATCAACCGTTGGGCAAGCCGGTTTTTCTTTTCGGCCAGGGGAATGAGCGGGAGGGTCTCCCCGGACATCAACAACCCTTGTTCTTCGTCCAGAAGGGCCTGAAATTGCGCTAGAGCCAGAATTTCTTCATCCAGGGCCGCTTCCCAGGCTGAGATGGAAGAACTGGACATCGAGGTCTCAGTGCCCACTCGCCTGAATCAAACTCTTGACCGAAGCAATGAGGCCCGAGGCCACGGCGTGGGCATTGACCTGAAAGCGCCCTTCACTGATGGCCTGGCGTACCGCAGCGACCTTGCTGAGGTCGACGCTGGGGGCCGCGGCAATGGTTGCCTTCAGGTGGGTTGCGGTTCCGCCGATATGAACGGTGGTTCCCGAAGCGGCCCCTGAAGCGGCGGTGCCGGCTTCACTGGTCGTGCGCGCTCCCTGCGGTGATGAGGCGGAAGGGGCTGAGGCGGAAGAAGTTCGACCGGAACCGCCCTGGATCGGGGTGGGTGGGGCGGACTTGACGGTTTTGTCTATTTTCACGGGAGTCTCCCAGTAAGGCTGCTCATGGCTGGGTTATCGGCAACCCAGAGCGATACTTTAGGGCGAATTCTGATGCTCGAACCGGCTTTTCATGGATTCTACACGACTTTTCAACGGATTGAGCGGAAAAACTGCTTCATTTCTCCCCTTCGGTATGGGGGGCTGGGCCGCATACTAGGGCGACTCTGGGGAGCGGATTTTCTGAGGCGTGAAAGGAGCGGCATGGGTGTCATTGCGGTATTCAATCAGAAGGGAGGCGTAGGAAAGACCACGACCTGCCTCAATCTGGCGGCTGCCTGGGTGCGTGCCGGCGCGAATCCGTTGTTGCTCGACCTCGACCCTCAAAGCCATCTCAGTCTGGCCAGTGGGGTGGTGGCACTACCCGGGGCAGGGATGGCTGCGTTTTTCCAACACCAAACGCCCCTCTTGCGCTTGCTCGAAAGGACGCGTTCGGGTTGGGACTTGATCCCCGCCACCGCAGATCTTTCCAAAATCGATGCGCTCAAGGGAGGGGATCCCAAGGCGGCTACGCTCTTGAGCCGGGGCATGAATGCCGTAGTACGTGAACGTTCACCCATCCTGATGGATTGTTGTCCCAATCTGGGGGTGCTGACCTTGAATGCGTTGCTGGCAGCGGATTACGTCCTGATTCCGGTGGCCGCCGACTATTTGTCCCTGCAGGGGGTCTATCGGATCGAGTCCGCTCTGGATGTTCTGGAAAAACGCCTCAAACGGGCCTACCCGCGACGAATCGTGGTAACCCGATTCAACCCGCGCCGCAGACTGGCATTCGAGGTCGATCGCCAATTGCGTGAACGCTACGGAGAGGATGTCTGCAAAACCAGAATTGCGGAAAACGTCGCATTGGCCACCAGTCCTTCCGTCGGTCAGGATGTCTTTCGTTATGCCCCGCACAGCGGGGGCGCGTCAGATTACGCAGCGTTGGCAAAAGAATTGTCAGAGGCGGGGTTTTTGCGGGCGGTCCGAAAGTAATAAGCAGGAAAAAAAGGGGGGAGATGATCATGAGCAGGGCACTTCAGAGACATTGGATTCAGGATGAGGCGTCACCAGACCTGGAAGAGGGGTTGGCGACCATACGGGCTGCCCGGTCTCAGGTGGAAGCCGAAACCCATGCCTTTTTGGAAGAACAGGCCAAATTGCGCGCGGAAGCCGTTTTGCGGGCGGTTCCCGTGGATCAACTGGTACAGTCGCGCAACGGGGATCTGAAACGGCTGGAAGGAGAACGACAGCAGGCGGAACGGCTTGCCATCGAAACCATCGAACGGCGAATGGAAATAGCCCTGCGTGCCATCGAGGCCGATAATGCAAGGATTTTGGAAGAGGAACGGGCCACGGTCCTGGCAACGGAGCGTTTGCGTGCGGCACAGGAAGCCATGAGCACGGCACGGGCAAGACAGGAGGAGGAAGTTGCCCTGACGCTTCAGATACAGGCGCGCCAGAAGCAGGAGCAGAGTGCCCGTGAGGAAATGGAACGGCGCATCGAAGCAGAACAGGAACTTCTGGAACGTGCCATGGAGAAACAAACCCTGGAAGCACGGTTGCACACCACCGTCAGGGCGGAAATCGACGAGATGCAATGGGCCCAACGGGTGTTGGGCATGGAGGTACAACTGCGTCAGGTGCGGCGCAGAAATCGTGTACTGTGGGTCGCCTTGGGAAGCATGGTTTTCATTGGGGTCCTCGGGTATTGGCAGCCCTGGGGGGAAAATGTTTCTGTTGGGTTCAAAATCCTTTTCGGGTTGCACTGAGCCAGAGTACAATTCCTTTCTGATCTGACGCCAAAAACTGTCACGCAAGAGTACCTCATGGCCTCTGAACCCACCCCCGCCGAATTGGCGGGTAAAACCCTGAAAGCCCTGGTGGCGCGAAAACTGTCCCCCACCCCGGAGAATTACGTCCGTCTTTACGCGGAAATCAGTGGCAAGGAAACCTTTCGGCCCGCTGCGCCCTCTTCCGAGATGATCGCCGGTTCCTCGACGGTTCCCTCCTCGTCCTGGGCCGCCCTGATTCGCGACTTGTTGCGGCAAATCGATTTTCCCCACAAGGGGATGACTCTCTCCCGCAAAAAAGAAGGGGTGAATACCGTATTGACGCGCTTTGGCAATGATTCGGATCTCCTTTATGAAAAAATGCAGGGTTTGATACTGTCCTGGGGGCGGACAGGCGACACTTCAGGGGAAGTCGCTGAACCCGCCGAAAACAGCCCCCGCATTTCCTCCCCCGCTGTCCCCGGTGTTTCTGCGCCGTCTGTGGCGAGTGGTATGGATGCGGCCATCGATCCGGTGGTCATGACGCATTTGCGTG
>NZ_DAHVHV010000006.1:62996-63267 GCF_027317285.1 Ferrovum sp.
ATGGCTTCAACCGGAACTGGGCGAGGAGATCAATGCCCTGGTGACGCAGATCAGGGCGGCGGTCGATGGGGATCAGGTCACGGACGTTGCCAAGAAGTTACGTCATTTCTGGGTCAAATTGGAGTTGCTGGGATGAGACAATGTAAAGATCCAGGAGGGGTTGCTCAGTCTGTTGCGTTTGCTGGTGGAGAATGTGGGCGAATTGGTGGCGGACGATAAATGGTTGCACGGGCAAATTTCCATTTTGCGCGACATCATGGAACAACCCCTC
>NZ_DAHVHV010000070.1:0-7623 GCF_027317285.1 Ferrovum sp.
CGTACCAGGACGGTGACGTAGCCGCCGCCGACGAACTGACGCCCCACCAGGCGAACTTCTGCCGCCTTGGTCATGGCATCGGCTGCTTCGATTGCCGGCACCAGGCCGCGTGTTTCGATCATGCCCAATGCAATACCGCTCACTATGTTTGCCATGATGTATTCCCTTCCCTCGTCAAGTTGTTGAAACAAAAAACCCGTCACGCTTCAGGCTGGTTCGGCAGAATGTTTTCCACCTCGCTGTGCACGCGTGCGATGATGTGCGCGGCGACCAGACCGTCTCCCACTCGTTCGCAGGCATCCGCGCCGGCGCGCACTGCCGCGTTCACCGCGCCGGTTTCACCCCGTACCAGGACGGTGACGTAGCCGCCGCCAACGAACTGACGCCCCACCAGGCGAACTTCTGCCGCCTTGGTCATGGCGTCGGCTGCTTCGATTGCCGGCACCAGGCCGCGTGTTTCGATCATGCCCAATGCGATACCACTCACTCTGTTTGCCATGATGTATTCCCTTTTTTCGTCAAGTTGTTAAGACAGAACCCGTTATTTTTCTTCGGGTTGGTTCGGCAGAATGTTTTCCACCTCGCTGTGCACGCGTGCGATGATGTGCGCGGCGACCAGACCGTCTCCCACTCGTTCGCAGGCATCCGCGCCGGCGCGCACTGCCGCGTTCACCGCGCCGGTTTCACCCCGTACCAGGACGGTGACGTAGCCGCCGCCGACGAACTGACGCCCCACCAGGCGAACTTCTGCCGCCTTGGTCATGGCATCGGCTGCTTCGATTGCCGGCACCAGGCCGCGTGTTTCGATCATGCCCAATGCAATACCGCTTACGTTTGCCATTTTCAGTACTCCTTTTGCGTTAATAAAACTGTTTACTTGCCGGACTGATCCGCATCGGGGTTCCAACCATCGATGATGCCGCCGATGGTCAAATCGGTGAGAACCCTGTAATCGCCCGTGGCGTAGCGCGCCGCTGAACCGCTCACGGTAAATACCCATTTGCCCGGCGGTACGCCCACTGGATCGGACGCTACACTGAGCCGGCCCTTGAAATCGCGGACCACCCGGAGCGAAATGTTGTACAACCCAGGAATGCGACGCGTGGATACAAGGTCGGAGACGACTTCCATGATTTCCATTTCAATCTTCTGCCCAATGGTCGATGATGCCGACGATGGTGAGGTCGCTTGGAAAATCTTTGCCGCCTGCGGCCTCACGTGCAGCAGAAGACCCCACACACATCACCCAGTCTCCCGGGATGCAGCCCACTGCATCTACCGCAATGCTGCGTGAACCCCCTTTTTCCCTTACCACCAGCAGCGGACGATGCCCCATCTCCTTGATCCGGTTAGTCGAAACCAGGGTTTTTTCTACCTGACAAATTTTCATTTCATTCTCCGTGAAGCCTTAAGCCCCACTCGGCTCGATTGGTTCGATCGGACAGCCGGGTCGCTTGTCCTGGATTGTCATGCCGCAAGCCAGCAGTCCCTGCTGGGCCAGATCGGTGTAGCGTGACTCGATGGCCGCCTTGACCCGACGGCAATTTTCTGCCTTGCGTTCGCGGCAGCCGGGCACGCGGCTGTCATAACGGAAGTGAATCGCCAGCGGAATCGGCAAGCCGTGACGGACATTCAATTTCCTGAAGATCCTGATCCCCACGTCCAAATCGGGCGCACCTTCCTCAACCGTATGCAGGTGGGCAAAATAGGCCAGATTGCGTAACTGAAACTCCTCGAACCCGTCTCCAACGCTGATGAAGCGCTCGTTATGGCCGATATCCGGGTAACGACCGCCCCAGTTGCCACAGACATATTCGATCTGCGACAAGTTGTTGATCAACAGCGTTGCAATCAGGCGTCGCATGCCGTCATGTGGTTCGCCGTTGCCGCGACCCCAGCCATCCTGGGCGCTGGCTGCCTGAATCGCCTGGTAGACCTTGAGTCGGGCCGTATTTTCATCGTCGTCGAGGGTCTGGCGGTACAGCGCAAGATTATCCACGGTACGATGCAAACTCATTTCGCCATCCGCGTCGGGCACATGTATCCTGATTGCGTCGGTATCCGTGTCCACACCGACCAGCAAGGTATCGACCGAAGCACCGCAACAGAAACTGTTTTCGATGGCCTGGCGAAACTCACGCAACCGCGCCAGTCCTTTCTCCGATGCCAGCATCGCATTACTGCCGTGGGCGGCGCAGCCTTCGTGCGCGGGATCGGAACTGCTGGTGTGGTACACCACCATCTTCAGGTAACGCGTCCCTGCATCGGCGGTCACCGGACGGCCTTCGCGAAAGCGCATCAACTCGGTTTCGATCCAACGCTTGACATTGGCATCCACATCGAACATCGCCCCGGCGTAGGACTGACGGCTGCGCACCGCTCCGGCAGGCATGCGCAGAATGTAGCGCACCAAACCCTTCAAACGACCGTCCGAGCAGGGCGAGATGTCGACTGCGTGGTAGCCGCAATCCAGCAGAAACGACATCGCCTCATCCGCATCGACCACTTCCGGTGGATTGGCTGCGCGAACCTGCTCAGCCAGCAGGCGCAGTGTGCGCATCACGCTTTCGCCATACAGAGCGCGCATATTCAGATTGGATACCCATGCATCCTCCAGTATGTGCGACGGCAAGTCAAAGCCGAGTTCCTGGTTTGCGACGGCCTGCGCCTGTTCGACAAAATCCGGTTCATGCTGCAATCCGGCGATACGCTTCAACACGGGAACGATATTGGCGAAGCGCCCCTTGATGTTTTCCTCATGGTGCAGCAGTCGTCGGTTTTCCACCTCATTGGTTAACGGATGACGACACAAACGCCCATTTTGCATCGTGCATGCCGGATTGGGTTTCACGGCCGGTGCGGTAACCCGAATTTCCGGTTGTCGACCTTGGGGCGAGCCACCGGGCATTCCCCTCAGTCCGTTGGGAGGGGGAATTGTTGTCGGTTGCGGGCTGCTGTGACGGCCAGGGCGATTTCGAGTATTCATGGGTTAGCCACGCGCTCCGCCGGAGTAAGTGATGGTTGAGCCAGTGGCGGAACTGCCGCTGCTGCCGGTGACTTTACTCAGCGGTACTTGCAGATGTTCGCGATCCTTCAGTGCAGGAACCTGCATTGCCATGCTGCGTTGATTGCCACGCTGGGTCGGGTTGCGCCGTGTCGCTGAGGTCCCTTCGGTCCCGGTAATGCTTTCGTTACGTCGCCAGGCGGCGCCCGTGATGGCGAAACCCCCCTCGCGTCCGTCTCCGGTGAGGCGGCTGCGCTGCGCTTCAGGCACCTGACGTTGTTCCATCTTTACGGAGGCCGGGTCGTAGATCTCGTCCCGGTAGCGAAACTCCGGTGTGCCCGAAACAAGCCCGGTAGCCAAATTGACGGGTCCGGTGATACGGTCCTGCGCGCCGGAGGCGGTGCCGGTAATGCGACTCAGGCCGCTGTTCTGGCGTGCTGGCGGGGTGATGCTGAAATTGCCCTGCACCATGGGTGCCTGCGGCGGCGTAGAGACTGTTTCATGCGGCGCATCTGCAGGTCCGCGCGTGAGCGGGTGCGGGTTGCTATTGGCGCCTCTCTGCGATACGCGCTGATGGGGGCCGGAGTAGGGTGTCCCGCTCAGAACCAGATCCTCGCCACGCTCCACGCCTGTCACCTTGTCACCCGACCCGATGCGGGTTCCGCTCGGCACAGCGCCCGCCCGGGCGCCGCGGCTTGCCATCAGGGCACGCGAGGCGGCCTGTCGTTCTGTGTCGCAAAACGCGGTATAGTGGTCCGGCCCCATGTATTCTGTGCCGGAAATCGGCTGGCATCCGCCGTACTCGCTGCCAGTGACTGATTTGCCCGCTGCGATATCGGTGCCGGTCACCGGGCGCTCGCGAACCGTGCTCATCACGCTCACCTTGGTGGGCGAAGTTGGCGACCTGGTGGTGCAGAAGGATTCGAATTGGTCGGCGCTGAGATATTCGGTCCCGGTCACCGTTTTGCAGGCACCGTATTCATCCCCCGTCACCTTTACGCTGCGACCAAGTTCGACACCGCTCACACGCTGGTTACGGCTGGTGTTGCTGACACTGACCTTGGCAGGTGCGGCTGGCGGAGTGGAAGTACATAACTTCTCATACTGTTCGGCGCCGATATACTCGGTGCCGGTAACTGCCCGGCAACTGCCTGATTCGGTTCCGGTGACCTTGCTGCTGCGCTCGACCTGGGTGCCGCTGACCGGAGTGCCGCTCAATGTGGTGCCAATCTCGACTTTGACCGGAACCGACCGAGAGCGCACTCGTCCGGAAGGGCGACACGCTGGATCATTGCCACGACCGTTCAGGCACAGGGCTGCGCGGCGCGCCCGCGCAATGGCGCGACCGCCGCTCAACCCGACTGCTGCTGCCTCCAGCGGTTTCTGCTCGGTGGAATGACCACAACCGCAGTCGCTCGTACCCTGTTTATCGTCACTGGCAGAACTGGGTGGCGCAGCATACGCCACAGCGCGCACCGGCTCGGTTTTGCGCACCTGTCCCAAACCTGCCTTGCCGCTATGCGACATTGCCTGACGGCGTGCCCGTGAGAGCATGCGCCCATTCGCGGTGTTGGGTATGGCTTCCTTGATCTCTGTCTTAGCGTCGCTCATGCTTTTATCCTTCCAATTTCAATCGTTTCCGTGGGCGACCCTGGGTTCGGATCCCCCGCCCCCCGATTACCGACTACGGAACACCACGAAGGAACTGCCCTGACTCTGGGAGTAGTTGTCATAGCCGATCAGACGCACGTGGTGGTTGGGATGCGCGCGATGGCAGGCTTCCAGTTCGGCAAGGATGGCGTCCACCGATTGTTCGCCGAACATGGGCAGTTTCCACATGTACCAGTAGTAGTTGAATGCGCGCGCCGGTTCCACGTGTTCGATGCCGGGGTTCCAGCCTTGACTTACGATATAGGCAATCTGGCGACGCATTTTTTCCGGCGACATCGCTGGCAAATATGAGAAGGTTTCGTACTTGGGTGTCGAGTTGTAATCTTGAATGTCGGCCATTTTCTTTCCTTTTATTTAACGGTTCACCACGTCCAGTTTGTCCACGGTATCGAATTCGAACTTGATCTCTTTCCAGGTTTCCATCGCAATCTTCAACTCCGGACTGTCCTTGGCGGCGTTGGTGAGGATGTCTTTTCCCTCGCGCTCCAGTTCTCGCCCTTCATTACGCGCTTCGACGCATGCTTCCAGTGCCACGCGGTTGGCGGCGGCGCCAGCGGCATTGCCCCACGGATGGCCCAGGGTACCGCCACCAAATTGCAATACCGAGTCGTCGCCAAAGATATTGACCAGCGCCGGCATGTGCCAAACGTGAATACCGCCAGAGGCGACAGGGAACACGCCTGGCATGGAGCCCCAATCCTGGTCGAACATGATGCCGCGCGAGCGGTCTTCGGGGATGAAGGATTCCCGCATCAAGTCAACCCAGCCCAAGGTTGCGCCGCGATCGCCTTCAAGTTTTCCCACCACGGTGCCGGAGTGCAGATGGTCGCCGCCGGACAGGCGTAGCGCTTTGGTCAGCACGCGAAAGTGGATGCCATGGTGCGGGTTACGATCGAGCACGGCGTGCATGGCGCGATGAATGTGCAGCAGCATGCCGTTCTTGCGGCACCACCGCGCCAGACCAGTATTCGCGCAGAGACCGCCGGTGAGGTAGTCGTGCATGATGATGGGTGAGCCGATCTCCTTGGCAAACTCGGCCCGCTCATACATTTCTTCGGGAGACGGAGCGGTTACGTTCAGGTAGTGTCCCTTGCGCTCGCCGGTTTCCACCTGAGCATTTTCGATGGCATCCTGAACAAACAGGAAGCGGTCGCGCCAGCGCATGAAGGGCTGGGAGTTGACGTTTTCATCGTCTTTTGTGAAGTCCAGTCCACCACGCAGGCATTCGTATACGGCGCGTCCGTAATTCTTGGCCGACAGACCCAGTTTTGGCTTGATGGTGCAACCCAGCAAGGGACGGCCATACTTGTTCATCTTGTCACGCTCGACCTGGATGCCATGGGGGGGTCCGTTGCAGGTCTTGACGTAGGCGAGCGGGAAGCGTACGTCCTCCAGGCGCAAGGCGCGGATGGCCTTGAAGCCGAATACGTTACCAACCAGTGAGGTGAACACGTTCACCACGGAACCTTCTTCAAACAGATCGATCGGGTAGGCCACAAACGCATAGAAGCTGGTGTCGTCGCCAGGAACATCCTCGATACGGTAGGAACGACCCTTGTAGTAGTCCAGATCGGTCAGCAAGTCGGTCCAGACCGTGGTCCAGGTTCCGGTAGAGGATTCGGCCGCAACGGCCGCTGCAGCTTCTTCCCGATCCACCCCGGGTTGCGGGGTGATCTTGAAACAGGCCAGGATATCCGAGTCTAACGGCACATATTCTGGCGCCCAATAGGTCTGCCGGTATTCCTTTACACCGGCCTCATATTTTTTAACGGCCATACTTGCTCTCCTCGTAGGATAGTTGACAAATTCGCGCCTGGAACCCTGATGTGAGTTCCGTTGGTTGAGTTGTATTGTGAAAGATTTGATGAATTAATTAAAGTTAATTATATTTACGATTATCTTTAATTTAATTTAATATTGGTTCGGCAAATTGATGCGGGTCGACACTTCGCTGACCTTGATCAGGTCATGTGACCAGACCCTCCGAAACGGTATCTGTCAGGAGCGGTGGCGCTGGGTATCCGGGGACATGGGGCGATTCCGGCCGCAAGAATTGCTCAGGCGGCCGGGGGGGCTTCGGAAAGTATGAAGAATTTCAATGGGTAATAAAAGTTAAATATATTTACAATCATGTTTTACTCTGGTTTAATATAACCATGCCGATCCGCTACGCTACCCTACACCAGTTCAAGATCTTCGATGCCGTGGCTCGGCACATGAGTTTTGCCCGTGCCGCCGAAGAACTTCACCTGACACCGCCCGCACTGTCCATCCAGGTCAAGCAACTTGCTGATGCCATCGGTCAGCCCGTTTTCGACCAGATCGGCAAAAAGATTTATCTGACCCCGGCCGGGGAGGCCCTGATGTCGGCCAGTCAGGATATACTCGACCGGCTGGAGCGCCTTGCTCAGGAACTGGCCGCACTCCAGGGACTGGAGAAAGGCAGACTGAAACTTGCCACTCTTTCCACGGCCAAATACTTCATTCCTCGCCTGCTGGGCGACTTCTGCGCGAAACATCATGGCGTCGAAACCTCCTTGTTCGTCGGTAACCGGGGGATTTTGCTGGAACGGCTCGCGCGTAACCAGGACGATCTCTACATCCTGGGCCAGCCCCCTGCACACATGAATGTCATTGCCGAACCCTTCTCTGACAATCCCCTGGTGGTGCTGGCCCGGCCAGACCATCCCCTGGTTTCGGAAAAGAATATCGATCCCTCGCGCCTACGGGATGTTCCATTTATTCTGCGTGAGCCGGGTTCGGGGACGCGCCTGGCCACCGAGGAATTTTTCGAGCGGCACAATGTCGCCCTCAAGACACGCATGGAATTTGGTAGCAACGAGGCCGTCAAGCAGGTGGTGGCGAGCGGTTTGGGCGTGGCGGTGCTGTCCGCCAGTACGATTGGTTCGGAACTCGCCGCTGGAGAACTGGCGCTACTCGACGTGCAA
>NZ_DAHVHV010000071.1:0-7341 GCF_027317285.1 Ferrovum sp.
CGACTTGGCCAAACTCCAGATTGAATGAACTCCTGCCTCTGGTCAGGTCGGAAAAAGTAACCGTCACTCAGCCGCAAACAGGGGTTGTCTCGACCTGAGCAAGGGCTTGTCGTCCACCGGACGCTTACACATGCTCCAGGGCTGGTGAAAGTTTTTCAAGAAACGACACGGCCCCCTGTGCCGCTAGGACTCGATCGATGCGAGCCATCTTTTTGATCTCGGCGAGAGCCTCCTTGATCCGTTGGATGGGTGCATCTGATCGCCAGCCAAAGGCATGGCGGCGGAATCGGGCAGAAAATTGCCATTTGTGAGCAGTCATGGTCGATCCATTGAAAACTATCGCACTGGATATTGCCCGTTGCGAATGAAACCCGGAATGCCACTGTTGGCACAATTCCCGCGCCATGCACTCTTGAGCATCAATGACAACGCTACTGATACAGAAAGCCGACCCTGAACGAATATTCACGCAGTAGCGTTGTTACCAATGTCTTCAAAGTTACTGATCTTCACCACCCCATCCGGGAAGCGCGCAACCACCTCCAACCGCCCCCCCATAGCCTCGATGTGACTGCGAAGGCTGGAGATGTACATGTCAGTCCGCTTCTCAAGCTTGGCGATGGAGGGTTGCTGCACATGCAACACTTCGGCCAGCATCTTTTGAGACAGGCCTCGCGCCTGACGCAATTCGTTAAGCGGCATTTCTGCCAACATGGCCTGCGCCTTGGCTTCGGCACGAGCCTGCGATGCCGGTGACATCTGTGCACGCAGGTTTGCAAATTTCTTAGCCATCGATCAGTCCCTCCTTGCAAAGTTGTTCAAGGTGTTTGTCGTATAGTCGGTCAGCAATGGGAATATTCGTGTCGTACCAGCGACCATCGCCTGTTTTATCACCGGCGATCAATAAAATGGCGATCCGGCGGGGGTCGAAGGCATATAGGGTGCGAAATGGTCGCCCATCATGCTGGGTTCTCAACTCTCGCATGTGTCCGTGCTTCGAACCATTGACCCCGCTACTATGGGGGAAGCCCAAGGCCGGGCCCCTTTCTTC
This sequence comes from Ferrovum sp., assembly GCF_027317285.1. NCBI lineage: Bacteria > Pseudomonadati > Pseudomonadota > Betaproteobacteria > Ferrovales > Ferrovaceae > Ferrovum > Ferrovum sp. The sequence goes on from NZ_DAHVHV010000071.1 coordinate 1,052, forward strand.
GAGCAGTCGCACGGATGCCACCAGGGATTCCTGTTCACCCTCGGCAAGGCTCCCCCACCACTCACCAAATTCATCGGTATATTCGACATCCCAATTCATGGCAAAAATATAGCCTTTATGGAATATTCCGTCAAGTGAATGAAGCGATCAATTGGAAATTTCAGCGTGTAACAGGCAATATTTCGATAAGCAAAAATGCTCAGATCATCTAAACCACGGCCACAGCACCCACGCCTGCCTCTCTACTCTGGAAATAGGACGCGGGTTCGGTTCCGTAATGCACCACCATCACATCAATAAACACGGGGCTTCCAGGGCGTTTTTTTCAGCCGCCCATCATCTCACCCATCATAAATCAAAGTGCTTGATTGCTTCGGAATGATGCGGTTTCAAGGATGGTTTCGTGACTGTCACGACAATTCTTCATCCCTTGGGGATTTTCCGTCACAGTGACGTTAAATCCCTGGTGCTGGTGGGGAGGCTGGCCGAGAGCCGAAAAGCAAAACAAGTTAAGCGAACAACTTAAAGTAAAGTCTTATGCTGGCAACGTTGCCAGTCAGCCTTGTAAGCCCCGCCAGGTGCAAACTGACTGTACAGAAAGTATACAAAATGACGAAAAAACGCCAGAAAATACGCCTTCTCAAAACCAAAAAACTGAAAAAGTTGACCCCTCCAATCTTATCGAAATCATCGAAAAACTGAAGATGGAGAAAGAAGAGTTGGAGGGGGGACGCTTCAGAAGTGTTTGGTCAGCGCAACGATAGTCGCCAGGTCAAAACTGGATTTGCACCCGAGCCGTTCCAAAGCGTCCTGAGCCTCGGTCAAGGCTTTCCGGGCATCGGCCACTTCCTTCCGGGCCTTCTCCAGCGCCTTCTGACGGTTCCGTGAAGCCTCTGCTTTACCTGTGGCTGTCCGTGGTCCTGTGGAGCGTGTCCAAGGCTTCCATGAGCGAATCAAGGCAGATTGCCGGTCCTTTTGCTCCTGGGTCCACTGTCTCGCCATGATGCCTCCGAAAAAAGTTCGTTGATTTTGAAAACTGGCAGAAACTCGTTCACGTTGCCCCGCCAGCGCCTGCCGTTATTGGGAATTGGTGTTCACCATGCGTGGAAACCTGGCAGAAACTCATGAGTGATTCGGATCGATTCCGTACCGACGACAGAATTCATGGATCACCTTCGATGCAATTTCACGCGATGCGCTCGGGTCATGGTCCAGAACAGACAAATCACGCTTCAACCGTTCCAGAAGAGTGGCGGTAGATGCGCTCGACTCATTCCCGATGCTGGCCGTTATCTCAGCCTGTTTCCGGTGGCGATAAAGCATGGTCCGGGTCCGTCCTGCCATCGGTTGCCCGCTTGGTGGTCTGCCTGGTCGTTTCTTTTCCGTGTCCATTCTCATCCCCTTTATCGTCACCGTGACAATAACCATGATATCGTCACCGTGACAATAATGGAAGGGGTCACTTACGAACCATGACGATTTCTGGAAGCCGGGTTGCATCCAGCGCCTGCCAACTCTCCAAAACCCATGCGCGGGTCTGAGGTGGGGTCTGGCAAACCTCGATCACGCGCCCGGTTTGAAGGGTGATTTTCCAATGATTGCCGGGCATGTCCTCCGCTGGTTCTGTGGACGTTTTGCATTGTGCGGGTTGTGCGCTGCATTGTGCGGGAATTGCAGGGGTCCGCACATTAGGTTCGGGGTCGATTGTGCGCGGTATTGTGCGGTCCGCACATTCCCCTAACACCCCGTGGATTAAGGCTTCCAGGCTCATATCGTCATCCCTTTGTGCGGTCTATCGTGCGCACCAAAATTGGTATTGTGCGGTTGTGCGGTCCCTAGCACGCGCACAATGTCACAATGCACTTTCAGCCTCTGTTTCATGCCTGGGTTTGGTGGAACCAGCGCCAGGTTTTTTCCTCCGAGTATCTGGCAAGGCGAAACCGCGTCCCATCGCTGAGGCTCGTTTTTGCAACCTATCCAACTGAAACCGGGTCATGCCTAATTCCTTAAGAATTTCGCTTCTGCCGGCACCCATCGCAAGCAAGGTGTGAACTTTGGCAATCGGATCGTTCTGGGTTTCCGTGATGCTGAACACGGCCTTTTTTTCCTGGGTGGTTAACTTCACCTCGAGGGAAGGGATGTCTCCGCCGTCAAGGTTTCGGGATTTCTCGAACTCAAGGCAGACCCGCATTCCGTCCGCAGGATCGTAATCGTCCGGCTTTTTGAGTGCGAGGACCGTATCAAGAATGTCCTCGCGCTTGCTGGTGCCTCGTTGCTGGCCGCCCTTCCCCGCATGATGGATGAGAACTACAGCCCTTCCTTGGGACCGAAGTTCCATCAGGAACGTGGCGACCTCATTCCATGATTCGGCATCATTTTCCGGTTTTCCAGATCTCTGCCAGGCGGAAATGTTGTCAAGCACGATAACCGCCGGGTCTGACTTTTTGATTACCGCACGCAGAGCCTCGCGCCCCGTGTGTGAGCCGAGGTCAGGCCACTCACTCCCTTCTGGTTGCATGTCTCGGGTCAGCACATCCAGCATTTCCGGTTTGGCCTGAACAGGGAGCGCCGCATTCGCAATCATTGCCAACCGGATCCGAAGGCGTGAAGCGCGCATTTCACCATCCAAGTAAATCACCTTGGCAGGTGTTCGGCATTCCCACCCAAGGAATGGAATTCCTGCCGCTATCGAGTAGGCCAGTCCAAGAGAAAACCAGGTTTTCCCTGCGCCACGCCAGCCATAGATCATGGCCAGGTCGCCCTCGTAAAGAATCGGATGGATGATGGCTCGTGGCTCCGGCAACTTTGCGGTCAGAAGTTCCCCGAAATTGCAGACGGTCAGCCTGATGGGAACGTGCCGCTTCTGATCCGCTTGCGCCAGGGTACGGCCTACTTCATTTTCCACTGCGCCCACGCTATCCAGAAAGGCGGTCCCGCGCTCCAAGTCATCCATGATGATGCCCCCCCTCTCGCGACTTGCAGGGCGTTTGCAACCCGGCCAGAAGCCAGCGCCACCCGATCACGCATTTGCGCGTCCAGCGGTTCGCCAGTCACGAACTGAGCCAAAATCAGCCCGGCCACCGTAAGTTCAAACGAAACCGCTTCGAGGATTGAAACAGCGTCAAACGGTCGTCGTTCAGGTTTGTGGTTCACATCGCGAGGCGGGAAAAGGTCGCTCAGTTCCAGGCCCAAAGCGCCGGTAATTTCGGGAACGCTGCACCCCGAAAAACAGTGCAACAAGACGCGGCCATCATCCGCTTCCCGAACGGCCAGGGATGGGCTTCGGTCGTCGTGAGCAGGGCAACACGCAATCCATCGTCCGGGGCCAGTTCTCCGCACTTTTTGCAGGAGTTGCAGAATTTTGGCAGCAGGATCGTGATAAGATGTGGGTGCGTTTTGAGAAGTGCCCCGAGTGCCAGCCGCCCCGCTGGCCTCGTTTTTTTGGGCGTTCATACTTCACCACCTGCCAGGATTTTCCTGACCACTCGCGCCGTTAGCCCTCGATGACCCAAAACCCGGACCGGTGGGGGCAGACTTCCATTTTTAAATCGTCGGTGGATTGTGCAACGTGAGCATCCAAAGATTTCCGCCAGGGATGGGATTCTGATATGGGCGTCATTAGGGAGTTCTGAAAAATTTTGAACGGACTGACTGATTTTCTTTGCCATGACTTTGTCTCCTTAACGTCACAAAATGTGGCGCGTTGAGACAATTTTTGCATTAAAAAAACCTTGCCGTAATGAGAAGATTGGCGGCTTAATTAATCACACTGTGAAAAATCAGAAGGGGGATTATTCACACCCCCACCAATCTGGGCGCGCAGAAAGTTACATACCCGGCTTTGGTGACAAAGTTTAAAAGTTCTTCATCTTTTTCAGAAAAAGACAGGGTCATCCCCCCCTTTTCCAATTGAGTACCGTTCCAGCGCCATCCTTCCATCCGAAGGTGCCAGGAATCTAGTTGCTCGTGGGAATGATACTTGGCAAGGCAAACGTACTCATACCCGTTGAACGGAGTCTCTGGAGGAAACACCATCAAATTCAGATTTTTGGAGGAAATAGAAAAGGTCTTAAAGACTTCCGCCCGGATGGCTTTCACCTGCCTCGCATCGGCGTAACGCAAAAGGTCGGCCACTTGCTGGTCCGCCCGGCCCTTTGTTTCATTGTCTAATACATGGTCCAGCCAAGCCAAAAAAACTTCCACCTTTCTGTCTGGGTTGTTTTTCCGTCCAGCAGGTTTTTTTTGTCGTAGCATTTCAACAGGCATACCGCGCATTTTGATGCTTCCTTGCTTTATTCCAGAAGCGTCTAGGATAGGTCCTTCCAGAGTGACGATGCGCCCCTGAGGTGGGGCAGCAGGGATCAGTACAGTGCCAAATTCCCAAGGGGTGACCATATCGACAGGGGACCCCATGCCAATGCGGATCGTTGCCGCGGTAGGTAAAAAAACAGGAGTTTTCTTCGCAGTCATATCACGTCACCTTTTCACGCCCCTTGAATAGATGCCGCACCAACATGGCAAGGTTTTCCATGCTTTCGTCACGGGTAATTAGGCCGGGACTAGGTGCGGCAATGCTTAAACTGTCAGGCGGCCAGTTGTCCCAGCGGTGCCGGTTGGACATGCAAGGGCGCAGTCTTGACGCGCTGCTCGGCTTGCCACATGTCATAGGCGCTTTGTTCTGCCATCCATAGTCGGGCTTCTCCGCCCCGATCCACGCCTAACCATGCCTCGATGCGCAAGGCCATTTCTGGCGATACGGCGGAACGGCCATTAATTACACGCGAAAGCGTTGCACGGGCTACATTCAATTGTTGCGCGGCTTCGGTTACTGTCAACCCCAGCGCGGGCAATACGTCATCCCGTAATGTCAGTCCGGGGTGGGGTGGGTTGTGCATCTTCATTTTCATTTGCTCCTAGTGGTAATCCTGATAATCAACAAGCACGGCATCTTCACCCTCAAAGGTGAACGTCATGCGCCAGTTGCCGTTTACGCATACTGAATAATGCCCGGCAAGGTTTGCGGTCAGAGGGTGAAAGCCCCATCCTGGCAGGTTCATCCCCTTGGCGTTGGTCGTTTCATTCAGGCGTCGCAACATGGCGGCCAGCCTAGGTGCTTGGTGCGGCTGTATACCTGCCGCGCTGCCTGTTTCAAAAAAGGATTTCAGCCCCTTGTGCTTGAATGTCTTAATCATGGCCTATTGTAACCTGTAATGTTATGCGCATCAACCTCGATCAATTATCCACTACGCGCCACCCTGCCGGGCACTGGGGGCATTTAACGTGACCATCACGCGCATACCGGTGCGCACTCATGCTTGCTTTCCCCGAATCGGTACAACCTTTCCCGCTGGTGCTGGTGACTGGCAAAACTTCGCCCAATCCTCCATCATCCTGCGCCGTTTCTCGAACAGATCACCGCGACGATATGCGGCCTCCACCTTGTTGACGATGGTGTGCGCCAGCGCCTGCTCTGCCACCTCTCTTGGGTAAGCGGTCTGCTCACTACACCAGTCCCTGAACGTGCTTCTGAAACCATGCGGAACGATCCACAAGCCACTTTTCTCATCAGTCCAAGGTGCCTGCCCATCCGATTCACGGCGCTGGTTGATGCGTCTGCAAACCGCGCTTATGGTCATGTCTGAAAGCGTCTTTCCCGTTACCGAAGGAAACACCAGATCATTATCCCGTGGGAGTTTTTCCAATATGGCCAGAGCCGCATCAGTCAGGGGAACCCGATGTTCTTTCTCGACCTTCATCCTCTCGGCAGGGATCACCCAAACCTCGTTATGCAAGTCGATCTCATCCCACTTGGCACCCCTCACTTCCCCCGAGCGAGACGCGCACAGAATGGCGAATTCCAGCGCCAGCGCACCCATGCCCTCGATCCCGTGCAGGTCCTCCAGGAAAGCGTGAATCTGCCGATAGGGCAACGCTGGTTGCTGTCCCTTGGTCGCTACCCTGCCTGGCTTCGGTAAGCATTGGTCGAGGTTGCCCTTCCAGTCTGCCGGGTTCGGTCCGGTCCTGTAGCCTCGGACGGTCGCCATAGACAGAACTGCCTCGATGCGTCCCCGCAACTTTGTGGCCGTATCTGTTTTGGTGATCCATATCGGTTCGAGAATCTTGACCACTTGGGGCAACTCAATATCCTGAACCAGCACGTCCCCGATGACTGGATAGGCGAACATCTCAAAACTGGATCGCCAGACCTGAGTATGACGCGCTGTTTTCTCGCCAGCCTTTGCCTCAAGGAACTGCTCCGCCACCTGACGAAAGGTAACTTGCTTGGCTTG
>NZ_DAHVHV010000072.1:0-7144 GCF_027317285.1 Ferrovum sp.
GGATATGGCCAAGGAACTGGCCATGGTGGAGCGCACAGCCCGGGGAAGGAAAGTACGACGCTACTTCATCGACTGTGAGCGCCAGATTCAGCAGTTGCAACAGGGGCTCACTCCAGCAAGGTCCGTTGCTCTCATTGAACTTTCCCGTGCCGAGAGACAGGCCATCAACCGGCAGGCATGGGCTGATGTCGCAGGGAATACCCAGGCAAAGTTCTACGCCCGGCGTGAAGCACTGCTGCGTCAATGTATCCAATCTGGAGCATCCGGCCCCGCCTCGTTACCCGATGATTTCCGGCCTGATTGGGCAAAATGAAGGAGCCTCTCATGAAAATCCATCCTCGCTGTTATTCATCGCCACTTGGGCGTTATCAGCCGGAACCCACGGATATCGAAGCCACCAAGAGAAATGGCTGGCAGGAACAGCACATTCTGGTGATCTCGGAAAACGACACCCGTCTGGACTTCGTGGAACGGGAGTTCATCCGACGCATCGGCAATCGGCTCTATGGAGGGAAACGCCATGGATAAAATGGACATCGATGAGGTGGCCGCACGATTTGCCGAAGCCGCAGATACGGGGCGACGGCTTCCACCGGCTCGTGTGCAGGGCTATTTCAACGTCTGGCCAGCCTTTGCCCGCGATCAGTGGGAAACCCTTGCGCTGGAAAAACCTGAATACCGATGCCTGCCCCCCAGTCCAGCCGCCATCGACCGGATGCTGGAAACCATGCGCTGGATGCTGTGGCTCGAGGTGGAGCAGCGGCATCTGCTCTGGATGCGAGCCGCACAATATGACTGGCGGGACATTGCCCGGCGTTTCGGTTGTTGCAGAACTACCGCCTGGCGTCGCTGGCAGAAGGCATTGCAGAGAGTAGCCGCTGAATTGCATGGGGGCAAGCATGAAACAATTCAAAACAGGGTTGGTCAACCCTGAGACTTGCCGGTCCGTTGTGTGCAAACCATCCATGGTTGGACAGCGAAATGTCATGGCCGCAATACAGAGATTTCTGTCTGTTGGATTGTAGGGTAGACATATCGAAAAACATACGGTCGTCTCCGCAATAATGTGCCAATACAGGACGTTCGAGAATTGCCCCAAAAGTGGGCCTTCACAACGAAGCTCTATGCTTATTCTTGTGTGCGGAATTTAGCGGGGATGGACATATGACCGACTTCATAGAACTGCACGTTCGCTTGATCGAAAGATTCCTGATACTTCAACCACAGTCGGAAACGTACCAAGGTCCAGGTATTCGGCTCGAAACCAACAATGGCTCCCAGTGCGCCACCGTTTTCGACATCAACCCCCACCCTTTCGGTTTCTGCATTTTGCAGGTCGGACAGTACGGTGTGGGGGTGAATCTGCACGATCTCGCGCGTTGCGCAGACTGCTCCAACATGTGTCGGAAGCAATCTCGACGCCCATATCGACCAGGTCTTTATTGAAGGCCAGCCGAAGGATGCCGTCAGGGCATCAAAACCACTGCTGCTGAGAAAGCGGTTCATCCCTTCAGCGTTTTCCCATAGATAGAACGGCGCGTAGAGGTTTTCACAGGCATGGTGCCGCCCATGATCGCGTCGGGCATGCAAAAACGCTTTGAAAACGAGCAATGGAAAATCATCCATCAAATGCCCCTTGGTCGCAATTCGCTCCCGAATGATAGACATATCGTAGTCGGCTGGAAGAGTGAAACTGTATTGCATCGCCAACATGTTGCCTCCGTTTAGTGGGTTTCAGTCATCGCCGACCATGGTCGCGATGCCATCACCAAATGACCATTCATCCGCCTCTGTCGTGCTAATCACCACCATCACGTCCTGGCGTCGAATACCCGGTGCCTCCCCCAGCAACTCAGCGAGCCGACGGTAAAAGGCCTGTTTGACTTGGGTATCGCGTTGACGGCCGGCCGAAATGGCGATCAGCACATAGTCGTCGCTGCGGGGACCGCACAAGTAATCGCGGTCGAACACGAATTCATTTGGCGAAAGTTGATGAAAGACCTGAAAGCGGTCCCCTGTTGGAACGCCGAAAGTTTCAACAAGTGCCCGATGTAGGTTGTCGGACAGCGCCCTAAGATACTCAGGTGACTTGCCTTTCATCAGGGATATTCTGGCGTAGGGCATGGCATATTCTCCTATTTTCGTTTGCCGATTTTTTACGTGATCAGTCCTGCTCCGCAGCAGAACTCAGCAACTTGATCGCCGAGGCGGCCGAAGGCCAGCCGGAATAGAAAGCCAAGTGCGTAATGACCTCAATCAACTCCCCCTTGGTAACGCCATTCTCAAGGGCCAGGTTGAGATGGAACGGCAACTGCTCCAGCCGGTACATGGCCACGAGTGCGGCGACAGTGATGACGCTACGGTCGCGTTTCGACAATTCGCGACGCTCCCAGATGTCCCCGAACAGCACTTTGTCCGTCACTTCCGCCAGTTTGTGGGCATCTTGACCCATAGCCCTCTGTCCGTAACTTTGCATCTCATTCATCTGGCTTCTCCCTGGTTGAATATGAACTTGACAGCGTAATAATATCAAGCAAAGATAATCCCAAATATCAGAAAATATTGAACAGACAATTCCAAAAATATGGACGATTAAAATGGGGCGGTTAACGTTCGACCTAGATGTACTGCGCAGTTTCGTACTCGGCATAGAACTAGGTAGTTTTGCCAAAGCAGCCGACCGACTCGGACGTTCCACGTCTGCAATAAGTGCGCAACTGAAGAAACTCGAAGACCAAGTGGATGAACCCATTCTGCGCAGGTCTGGGCGCGGCATGGTACTCACTCCTACCGGCGAAACGCTCTTCGGTTATGCCAAGCGCCTGCTCGAACTGAACGATGAAGCCGCGACTGTAGTGCGGAGTACGGGAATAGAGGGTTGCGTGAAACTTGGTCTGCAGGAAGACTTCAGCGAACATCTCCTGACGGGGGTTCTCGGTAATTTCAGCCGTGCCCATCCACGCATCCGCATCGAGGCACGGGTGGCACGCAACGCGGAGTTGCTTGGTCTCGTTACGAGCGGACACCTTGATCTTGCACTGGCTTGGGACTCAGGGAAAAGAACCTCTTATAGCCAATTCATCGCCTCGTTACCAATGTACTGGATCGGGAGGGCTGATTGGACATACACGGCCAACGACGAACCCCTACCCTTGGTTGCGTTTGAGTCGCCCTGCCTCATGCGAAGCGCGGCAACCGAAGCGCTCGACCGCGCCGCCATTCCATGGCGTCTTGCATTCACCAGCCCTAGCCTGAGTGGCATCTGGGCTGCCGCAAGTGCCGGCCTTGGCATCACTGTCCGCACCCAAGTCGGACTCCCTAACCAGTTGCTTTTACTCAATGGCCTGCCTGAATTGCCAAAAATAAGCCTGGTATTACACCAGGCCGAATCCAAACCGGCGCAACCTGTGAGGCGGCTAGCAGAAATATTACTGGCCAGCCTGAACGACTTGGTCGCGACTGGAGCCTATCGGTGTAGGCCAGTGATTAGCGTAAACTGGCAAACTCCCCGAAAATAAAATCCATCACCAACTGCACCTTGGGAAGATGGCGATGACGTCCCCCGGTGTCAGGGAAGTTGTCGCGTCACCCGAGAAAATAAAATCAAGACCGTGGGCGGAAGCCGAATGGATATGAGCAGGTATTCTGAGGAACGCAAGATAGCGGTATTGGGGAAGTTATTGCCCCCGATAAACATGAGCGTGGCGGAGGTATAACATCGAGCATCGTCACGGTCGGATCCGGTTTGTGACCCCTGCACAGCGACTCGGAGGGAAGATTGTGGGATACTGACCAAGCGTCATGTGGTGTATCAAGAGGCCAGGGCAAAGGGCCCTTTGCGCTGGTCAGGTGCTACCCGTAATTGGGGGCTCGTAGGTGCCGTCCAACTGAACCCTGAACGACCAGTTCGGTTGGCGGTTTGAAGATGGTCGACGCGACATCTGTCCTGACAAGCGCCGTGTGTTCTAACACCGCGTGCTCGTGTCGTTCGGGAGGAAGGGTGCATGCTCTCGCAGCAGAACATCTCCGCCACTACCCCCACTGGCGCGCACCTGGTGCCGGGCGGGGCCACCTTCAAGGTCTGGGCGCCGCGAGCGACAGCTGTGTATCTCAACGGATGCTTCGCCGGCGTGTCCTATGATCGGCAGACGCCTGACCGGCTGTTGTCCAAGGATATTGCGGGATATTGGACCGGCTTTCAGGCGGGGGCCGCAGATGGCGATTCGTACCGCTTCTGGGTCAATGGCACCGGCAAAAACGGCTACAAGCGCGATCCCTATGCCGCCGAACTTGGCCCCTCTGCCGCCTTCCCTAACTGTTTCGCGATCCTGCGGCGAACCGGTTCATACCCTTGGCACGATGCGGGGTTCCGCACGCCCGACTTTTCCGACATCGTGATCTACCAAGCCCATATCGGGACTTATGCGATCGCCACGCCCGGTGTCTCATCCAACTTCCTCGATTTGGCCGGCAAGGTGCCCTATCTCGCTGCGCTTGGCATCAACATGCTGCAGCCGCTGCCGATGGACGAACAAGAGTCCAATCCCGGGTTGGGCTACAGCGGGGCTGACTTGTTCTCGCCGGATTTCCCCTATGTCGCCAATGCCGCGACCCTGCCGGGGTATCTCGCAAAGGTCAACGGCCTGTTCGCCGCCAAAGAGCTGGCGCCCTTGGTGCCGGCGGACATCGCGTCTGCGCCCGCTCAACTCAAAGTGCTGGTCGATCTGTGTCATGTCTACGGCATCGCGGTCGCGTTCGACGTGGTCTACAACCATGCCGGCGGCTTCACCACCGTGGATGGCGCGCTCGACGACAACTGCCTCTATTACTTCGACCGCGTGCCGAATCTCGGCGACAACAATGACAGCCTCTATTTCACCAACCAGGATCGCGGCACCGGCGGCCTCGCCTTTGCCATGTGGAACCAGGATGTGTGCCGCCTCCTGCAGGACAATGCGCAGTACTACATCGACGAGTTCCACGCTGACGGACTGCGCTACGACGAGATCAGCATTCTTTTGTCGACCAACCAAGCGAATGGCTGGGCGTTCTGCCGCGCGCTGACGACCCGTCTCAGAGCCGCGCAGCCGCGCTTCCTGCAAAATGCCGAGTTCTGGCCGGGCGAGTTCGATGACATCCCGACCAGCGTCCAGCCGGTCCTGCAGCCGGCCGATCAGGGCGGCGCTGGTTTCGATGTGGTGCAGCACGATGCGCTGCGCTCGGCGCTGCGCGGTGCGATCGGTGCCGCGTCCTACGGTGCCTCGGCGGCAGTTTCGATGTCGGCGATCGCCGCAGTGCTCTATCCGCCGAGGCTGGACCACGCTTGGCGGGCAGTGACCTGCGTCGAAAACCACGATCTGGTGCTGGCCGGCCGTAACCCACGCATCCCGGTGCTGGCCGACTCGGCCGATCCCCGCTCGTGGTACGCGCGTAGCCGCAGCCGCGTCGCAACCGGCCTGTTGCTGACCGCGCCCGGTATTCCTCAGTTGTTCATGGGCCAGGAGTTCCTGGAGACGCGGCCTTGGGACACCAACCCGGGCGGTTCCAACCTGCCCGACTGGGCCGCGCTTAACGACGGCGACGAGGTCATGGTCGACCATCTGCGCTTCACCCAGGAGCTTGTGCGGCTGCGCGCCAGCCAGCCAGCGCTACGCAGCGACAACGTCCATCCGTACTACGTCTCCGACGCGGACCGGGTACTCGCCTTCCACCGCTGGCTGCCGACCAGCCAGGACGTAGTCGTGGTCGCAACCTTGGCCGAAAGCACCTGGTGGAGTTACCACCTAGGATTCCCGTCGGCGGGCTTCTGGCGCGAGGTGTTCAACAGTGACGTCTACGACAACTGGGTCAACCCCTGGGTTGCCGGCAATGGCGGCGGCGTCCAAGCCGACGGGCCGCCGATGCACGGGTTCGCGACCTCGGCATCGGTCGTGATCCCGGCCAACACCATCGTGGTGTTCGCACGCAGTTGAGCGTATGAGACTTCAATCAAGCGCAGGATTCACGGTTGGACTGCTCCAAAATTGACGTCTCAGAACAACTGGTTATTGCATGGAGGCAAGCATGAAACAATTCAAAGCAGGGTTGGCCAACCCTGAAACCTGCCGGTCCGTTGTGTGCAAACCATCCATGGTTGGACAGCGAAATGTCATGGCCGCAATACAGAGATTTCTATCTGTTGGATTGTAGGGTAGGCATGTCGAGAATATACGGCCGCCCCCGGCAACAATGTGCCAGAGTCCGTCATGGTTGTGAATTCGTAGCCCCAAACCTGCCCTTCGTGGAAGCACGATCCCTACAGAATATTTCTCTCCGATTGAAATTTTTACAAATCCCCACTGTTTTTATCTTGCTGATAAGTAACCTGTAGGTTACTATCTGGCCATGGCTATCAAGATTGAAGAATACGTAACCAGCGAACAGAAGAACTACTATGCGGAGTGGTTCAATGATTTGTCCATTGAGTATGCCGCAAAAGTGGCCGCCGCTCGTGCGCGCATGATGGCGGGCAGCATGGGGAATGTAAAGCCTATAGACGGAACGCTCAAGGAATATCGGATTGATTGGGGACCGGGAATTCGGATTTACCTCATCCATGATGGCGATGTATTAATTGTGTTACTTGGTGGCGGTACAAAAAATAGTCAGGTCGCCGATATCAGGCAGGCGAAAAAGCTGCGCGATGATTACGATGCCCGTAAGGCCATGTTAAAGAAAAATCAAAAAGGATAAATGATGGGACAACTCACTGTAGATTCCAGTACAACATTACAAGCCAGAATCAAGGCAGATCCGGCATTTGCCGAAGCATTGCTGAGAGAGGCAACGGATATGTTTCTCAATGGTGAGGCAGAGGCGTCACGCTTATTGCTGCGCGATGTGGTGAATGCCACCGTGGGCTTTGAGCAAATTGCCACGGCAACCAACCGTCCGAGCAAGAGTGTACATCGCATGCTTTCTGCTCGCGGCAACCCTACCATGGAAAGTCTTTCTGCGGTTTTTTCAGCAATCAGGAAGGTTCTTAACGTATCTTTCGAGACACACACTGTGCATCAGGCTTGATGGGGCCCCCGGTGTCAGGGAAGTTGTCGCGTCACCCGAGAAAATAAAATCAAGACCGTGGGCGGAAGCCGAATGGATATGA